>CAYIZO010000026.1:0-8486 GCA_964368005.1 uncultured Candidatus Saccharibacteria bacterium | reverse complement strand
AAACTCTTTTGGATTGCCTTAAAAATAACCGGCAATCGTGAAGCATCTCCATTTTTTGCGATAACACGAATAAATCTCTTTATAACCTTTGGCTTATCCGTAGGAGTAATATTTTTTACTACCTCCAGAAACGCGTCTGCGTATGTGCGAGCTGGATATTTCATACTCGGGCTTCTCGTTCAATAATCTTTGATGCCTCACTGATCAATTTTTCATCGATATGAGCTGGATGTAAGAGCGCAGCTTTTGCAATCGCGCTTCTCACGATAGAACCTGCTTCACGAATTAATTCATCAAACTGCTCTTCTCTATGTTGAGCCAAAACTGCCTGCCCATCTTTCATTATTGTCGCTACTTTTTTCTCTCCAGCCTTAATAATGCTTTCCGCTCGATGCGTCGCGTCATTTTCAGCATCTGAGATAAGTTTTACCGCTTCACGCTCAGCTTCTGACATCCGTGCTTCCTTTAATTTCTCAATACTCGCAAGACGCGCATCTGCATTTTTTGCATTTTGTAATCCATCTTCAATGCGCTCGCGCCGCACATCCATCATTCGTAATAATGGCTTCCAAATAAAAATGGTCAAAACAGCTACAACGATAAGAAAATTAACTCCCTGCGCAAGCAGAAGTCGCCAATCGACTCCAAGTTGACCAAATATGGCAGCCATGCCTCGTATACTATTCGACGAACTTTAAAATGAGCGAAACTACCAAGGCATAAATTGCAATCGCTTCAGCAAATACAATTGCTAAAATCATTGCAGTTTGAATTTTTGGAGCAGCTTCAGGATTACGACCTATAGAATCAACACCTCGAGACCCTATCCAACCGATAGCAATTGCCGGGCCAATCGTCCCAATACCCATGATAAACGCAATCGCCATAAACTTAACAACTTCTGGACTCATAAATATATTTTAATAACTTTTACTTATACACGACCTATGCATAAGACTCTATTAATGGGCGGGCTCCTCCGTAACCGCCATGCCAATGAATACCAATGTAAGCATTGAGAAGATAAATGCCTGCATAAAACCCACAAATACCTCAAGAAACAGGAACGGGAGCGGCAATATATATGGAACAAGGAACCCTATGATAACAAGCAGGACTTCTCCTGCGAAAACATTCCCGAACAACCGAAACGAGAACGAGATTATTTTAGCAAATTCTGAAACTAATTCAAGAAGCCCCACAAAAGTAAAAATTGGGTTCTTAAACGTAAAATATTTTGATGCATGCCGACGAATCCCAAGCGCAAGGACCCCTAGAATTTGCGTTGCAAATACAGATATAATCGCAAGCGCAAATGTAAAATTTAAATCTGCAGCTGGTGCACGAAAAAGTGGTTTATGATGAAATTCGAGCGAACCTACAACCGGAAATAAACCAAGCCAATTTGATACTAATAAAAAGAAAAACATACTTGCGATAAATGGGAAATAATATATTGAAAGCGAACGCTTCCCCAAGACAGCATCCATTGTCGATAAAATCTGCTCCGTAATAACCTCAAATACACTTTGAAGTGTGCGAGGTACCAATGCTATTCGATTTCGTAAAATAATTGCAAACAAAAAAATGACCGCCAACGATACAATCGCCAACACCAAAGAATTACTTATCGGAAACGATCCGATACGAAATAACTCTTCTGCTTTAATAGAAATCTCGTGCATATCTTTAATAGACCAGTATAGTAGTCGGAAGGCAATATTGCAACGGAAAATCCCCCTCTTGCCTATTGGTTTTTTCTTTCTTTTCGACTATGAATAATATTCGTACGTCGTTGAGCAACTCAAACAAGAAAACCTCGCTGGTCACATAACACTCCGCAAAACTGAGCGTTCCCCGCTCGCGGAGCTTGCCGCACGACTACTTTAAATAAGTTTTAGAAACAATCGACAAACCCGCCAACCACAATCGTGATGGCGGGTTTTTTATAAAGTATAAATCATATCTTTACGCTCGACGACAACGCACCACCCTTTTCTTTTTGCATGCTCATATAATTTCTTATTTGGATTAAAGCAAATCGGCCGATCTACAAGACTTAAAAATCGAATATCAGCTTCAGTATCGCCTACTCCTATAGAACCCTTGAGTGAAAGATTTTCTTTTTCAACTGCACGACTAAATAACTTTGCCTTATCAACCACAAGATTTTCAAATAGCATCTTGCCAGTAAATTTATTCTTCTTATCAACTTCATATATACGCCCGTACACTTTATCAAAGCCCATAGTGGAGGCAAACGCATCAGCAATTTCTTTTGGAGAATTAGAAATTGCAAGCAAAAAGTATTTCTTACGCTTTAGCTCTTTTATCAAATCACGAGTATACCGGTACACACGATCTTTATGAAATGCTGTAACCATACTAGAGACTCGTAAAAAATCGCCATGCTCGACGCCTCGAATATGACCTCGAAACGCGAGTACGACACCCCTAATATATTTTTCATAAGAATCTTTTCGATCGAGCCAGCGTTGGTATGCTTTGGCATATTGCCGCGAAGTAGCGCGCGGAAAAATGCCTTCTTCAATAAGCGCTTCTACTAATTCGATGAGAAGACTTGATCTAAAAATTGTCCCATCTATATCAAAAATCGCGACTTTTCTCTTCATATCGCAATCGTATCACCTATACTAAAAAATGAAAAAAAGAAAAAGCAGCTCACCGTGAGCTGCTTGAGAAGCGCCCGAGGGCTGATGCCCTCGGGGAATTAAATCGAAAAGTCAAAGAAAAAATCAAGAGCCGCCGCGTACCGCACGCACAAAATGATACGCTCCCTTAAGACTAAACTCCAGATTCCCGTGATTGAAATCCATGTGCCATGCATACTCATTTACTCCTGGGTATGTACTAGCCGACCAATGCGCAGCACTTGATGTTGATCTAAAAACAGAATCGATGCAAGGATTAGTAAAGCACGGATACGGGGAATACATTACCTCTCGCAACTCAACAATTGTCGGCAATCGCCAGTCACAATGATCAGCAAAACACCCTTCCAACATCACGCCATCGTAACTCCCGCCGTTGAGACCCCCAAGAAAATCCGTAAAAACAGTACCGTCTGGTGAATACGGCGGGCCACTTACAGACCACGAATAGGTGTTATCGACATCGTGTGGGTCAGCGCTGTTTGTGCCGCTCCCTACTACTGTAGTCTTCTTCTCCCACTGAAGTCCTGTTTGATGATCAGTTACCGTTCCATCACCATTATCCTTGAACCGTACCCCAGCCACCAGGATGGCAATCGTATCGGCGGTCGCCGTAATTTTGCTATCAATACTCATTACATCTTCCGTACTCGGACATGCAGTACCCAATGCCACCGCCCTGTCTTCTAATCTCTTCCAAATTCTCCCAAGTTTTTCGCCACACCTAGAAACCCTATCATCATACTGCGCAACATCACCTGACGCAGCAAGTTTTGCCTCAGCATTTTGACGACATTCTGCATACTCGCCAGCCGCCCTATTCTTGCTCAATTGGCACTGTTGCTCTGGAGCCCCAACGGCAAAAACTGTTGTTGAAAAAAGCTGCAAAAAAAGACAAGACAGAGTAGAGCTCAAAATGATCTGCATCATACGATACTCCTCCTTAGGTTGGGCTCACTTTTTTAAAAAAGTGAACAGTAGGCTATCAAAGCTCAGAAACTTTTCCACCTTCGTTGTTAAAGATACTTGACTACAGTAGAACATAAAATTTAAAAAAAGCAAGAAAAAGCGGCATGTTACTGCCGCTTGAGTGAATTATTCTAGAACCGACTTGCCAGCCCAATATAGGTTTCTGGCCTTAATGCTTTGAGTTCTGCTTCTACGCTAGAGGCAAGGTGCAATCCATCAATGAATTGATGAAAATCTTCCATCGTTGCGGGGCGCCCACGCGTAAGAGCTTTGAGTTTCTCATACGCGTCCGGGATGCCTTCACGACGCAAGATTGTTTGAATGCCTTCAGCAATTACTTCAGGGTGAGCTTCAAGTACGGCTCTGATCTTTTGCTCGTTTGCCTGGATCTTCCCAAGCCCCGCGAGAATTGATCTATACGCGAGCAAACTATGCCCAAATGCTACACCGAAATTTCGCTCAACAGTTGAATCAGAAAGATCACGCTGAAGACGCGAAATCGGAAGCTTACGTGCAAAAAACTCAAACAACGCAATAGCGATACCAAGATTTCCTTCCGCATTTTCGAAATCAATCGGATTTACTTTGTGCGGCATCGTAGAAGACCCCACTTCTCCCTCGACCGGACTTTGTACGATCCAATCATCGCTGATATACCTCCACATATCCTGACAAAAATCGATGAGAATCGTATTGATTCTTCTCATGACATCAAATACCTCGGCATAAGTGTCATGAGGCTCGATTTGTGCGGTAGTACAATTCAGCTCAAGAAAAAAGTTGCTTCTACCGCCATTGAAAGTAGAAACGAGCTTCGCAAAAAATGCCTTCCAGTCAAAATTAGGAAATGCAACCACATGCGCGTTGTAATTGCCCGATGCACCGTTCATCTTGACCAGAATGTTTAGCTTACACAATTGCTCGTACTGACGAAAAAGTCGTTCACTAAAAATAGCAACTTCCTTACCAAGCGTCGTCGGCGTCGCAGGCTGACCATGCGTACGAGCAAGCATTGGAATGTGTCGCCACTGCTCTTGCATCTTTCCAACTGCATCCAACAATTTTGCCAAAGCCGGCTCAATGCAATTTGATAAACCATCAGCGAGCATCAATGCATATGCCGTATTATTTACATCTTCAGATGTAAGGCCAAAATGAACCCATTGCATTCGATCAGCGAGACTCGTGTTTTCAAGCAGCATGTTGATATAATACTCAATCGCTTTGACATCGTGTTTTGTGCCCTTGATGCCTTTCGCTTTGTCACCGTTCTCGATTCTCTTAATACTCCCCATATCAACATTTTCAAAGAGCGACTGACAAAGCCCACGCTCACCTTCCGTGACTACAGGAATACCAAGTCGTGGTTCTTCAGAAAGAGCAAAGAGATATTGAAGCTCAACTTTGATGCGATAACGCATTAAAGCTTCTTCGCTGAAAAATTGTCGCAAATCTTTAGTTCTTTCAGCATACCTGCCATCGAGCGGACTAAGTGCGGTATATGAATCCAAATGCCACCTCCTTGTTAGATGTTATGTGCTCCAAATATAGTGAAGCACGCGTGACAGAAAAAAGGCAAGAATAAAAAAAGTAGCCCATATTGAGCTACTTTTCGCGACGCGAAACTAACGCATCGTGATATACAACCTTTTTACCGTCCCAGCGACCAACAGCCATCGTTTCTGGCGCACAGTGCGCGGCTTTTGCATTTAATGAAAAATGAGTTCCTGTGTGAAAAAGACTCACAATTCCACCTGGCGTTCGATGCTCTCCTACAAGATCCCCTGGAATAATCGGGTCACCACAATACAAGCAGTCTTCTGTTTGATTCGTTCTAATCGCCTTGCGTGCAGCAAAGCTCCAGCTCAAATACTGCAATGATAGCGCAATTCGTTCGAACATATGCTACCTCCTTTTTTGTTAAAGATGCTCGCACACAGTAAAGCACGCCCTCCAAAAAACATGCAAACACTCATTTATAAAGATTTGACAAAAAATACTCAAAGACCGTTAATATGGACAACCGTTCTTTGAAAAGGAGGGCGCAAGAATGCGCTATACGCGAATCATTGCTGGGCTTCTTTTTCTAATTTCATCGCCAAGCTTTGCGCAAGAACAAGGAGATATTGATGAAAGCGGCACCATTACAGTAACTGACGGAGTACTCGCACTACGCTGTGCCGCAGAACTCTCCATACCATTTCAATGCTATCCCGTTGCCGATATAAATAATGATGGCAAAGTCTCCGTTACAGACGGCGTACTCGTTCTTCGACGAGCTAGCGGACTCGACAAGCCTACTCCAATGCCTACCCCAACTCCAACTCTTCCAAGGCTAGGAACTATAGCATTCGTCGTATCAGAATATTCTTCCGGATCACCAACAGATACAACACTCTGGAAAGTAAATACCGATGGTTCTGAGCTTCAACAACTCGCAACTGATGTTTATGAATACAATAGACACGGCAGTATTCAATGGTCGCCAGATGGATCTTACATCGTCTACATCGCTGAGAGCGACACAGGAATTCCACTGCACACTATCATCGATTCCAACGGCAACAAAATCGCACAATCACTCATCTACTCTTACGACCCCATCAAGTGGAACCCACCAAGCACGGCTATTATTTTCGGCTCATACACCGATGGCCTCTATTCGCTTGGCATCAATGGTATCGAAGAAAAAATCCTTCGCACCATCGGATTCACCTACGACCACTCGCCTGCGTACTCCCCTGACGGTCGCCGCATAGCCTATGTGCACCACGAATACGGAACTCTATACTACATCAGAATACTTGATGAAGATGGAGTCATTACAGAAATCGATAACTATAATTCGCACATGTCATCAGACCATGATGAAGAGCTCGAAATCGCATGGCTATCGGATCAGTCGATTGTATATAAAATCCGAGACAAGGATATCATAACCGTCGACACTTCCATTCCTGCATCACGTCTCATATTTGCCGGTAAACCATACAGCGCCTCTCACGTCATGGTTTCCCCGGACAAAAAAGAAATACTTCACCGCGGAGACTACGCACTCAATATCCTAAACACGGAAACTCTAGCTGATACCGTCTTCGAAGTTGAAGACTACATCGGAGATTTAGATTGGGCAAGCAATGGCACTGCCATCGTATACACATCTTTTTCGAGTGCTGACCTTTTTTATTATGACCGCACTACTGGACTAACTTTTCGCACTCCTCTCGCCATACCCCTCCAAAACGAAGGAGACAGCTTAGAAATCAAAGCCATCGATTTCAACGGCTAATCCTTTTCAATTCACACCATACACCCTTTGCTAACCAGCCAAGGGTGTTCTCTTTTTAAATTAAAATCTTTGATTTCTCTTCTTACTGCGCTTCAACCTGGATAAACTGCGCGATGCGTTCACGATATCGATTATACAGATACCCCGCGAGCAACAATATAACACCGAGCGTGATGAACGATACAAATCGATAGAATGTATCAAGATTTGATGTGTCGTAAAGAAATACTTTAAGAATGACAATACCAAAAAGGAATATTGAGAAAAAGCGCGCCGAAGTTGATTTGCGAGCAATACCTATCATCAATAAGCCAATCGCATACATAATCCACGCGACTGAAAGCGCCATATTTTTAATATTTTCATAAGTGATTTTACGCGATGACTGTTCAAACCCACTAAGCGACTGATATTGTTTTTCAAAATAATCAAGCAATTCGGCGCTGATCAAATATAGTAAAAAAGAATTAATGGCAAGAAATAGCGTGGGCATCGCAAGCCTCCACTCTTCTTCTGAAATACTTTCCTTGTTTTTTCGTAAAAGAGAAAGCAAGATGCCCGCAGAAACTACTGCAGTCAAAAAAGCAAAAACTCGCGAGTTAAGAACTGGGTTATATGAATGAATAACAACAGCGCTTTCAAAGAAAAATAATCTCAGCCCAACGCAAATAAATAACAAGTATGCAGCTATTCGAAGCGCCATCATCCTAATTTTAAGTGATATGCCCGCACCCAAAAGAGCTATGATTGACCACATGGCTGGTAAATAATACACAGGATAAAAATCCATGATTTCAAGAGTAACCACCCACGAAAGCAATCCAAATACTTCTATAAACAGAAATGGCAAAATCTTTGATTCCTCTTTATCAAGCGCCTGTCTATTCATAAAGCAAAGTATCGCCGCAGACAGCGCAGATGCAAGCGATAGACCATACGTTAATACACGCGTGTTAAAAAATGCAGCTTCACCAAACGGCAAAGCCGAATCAAGCGTAACCAGCCTTACAAACATCAAGAAAAATACTCCCTGAGAAAAAACTCTTAAAATTCGAGACCCAAGCGAAAAGCCAAGATACATCAACACCCCTCCTTCTACCGCCCATGCGATAGTAATCCATTCTTTTTCAAATTGTATAGGCGCCGCGATCACATACAACGTAACTGCAATTCCGATAAAAAAATCTCGCATTCGTATATTTCTCTCACCAGACGTTGCAACAAGTACTGCGAGCATTGTGTACAGTGCTGCAAACATTATAGTAAAAAAGCCCATCCAATCAGGATACAGATCATTAATTAAATCATAACTCACGACATAATATACAGCAGGCAAAGCAGTAACAAGAGCTAACTCACCCTCATCAATAGCAAGGCGCCCCACAAAATACTGGACAAGAGAAACTCCCAAGAATAGCGCGAAAAAAATCGTCGCATATGTTTGGGCGATGAAAAATTGCACAGGACTAATAAAAGTAAAATTCCACGGATAATACACAAATACCGTGCCGCCAAAATTGCACGCAACCAGCGGTGGCCCTGCCATCCAAAGCCTA
>CAYIZO010000025.1:0-8525 GCA_964368005.1 uncultured Candidatus Saccharibacteria bacterium | reverse complement strand
TCTTCGTACGACCCCCCAAGATGTATTTCGTGATAAACACTTTGAAATTATTCTTGGCACGCTTACTGATCGCTTGCAACATTATAAAACAATCATCCGAGAAGCATTTGCAAAAAATAAATCGCTTGCAATTTTTTTACCTACTGTAGCTTTAGTAGAATATTTTGCCACCGAACTACACGACCTTCCAAAATCCCCACTAACAATCCATGGGAACCTCACAGAAAAAGTTTTTATATCTCGTCTAAATCTTGCGCAAAGTGAAACTCCCCCACCACTCATCATTGGCACCCCGATAGCTCTCGCTTGCCTGCGTGGAAACGAGCATACAATTATTATTGAAGATTATGATTCTCCACATTATTTTCGCAAAGATCGTCCATTCATACACTCTGGAAAAGCAATTCGAGTTTTCGCGAATGAGATAAACGCAAAATGCATCGCAGGCAAATCTATGCTTTCCATCGCTGATTTAAAAAACGATAACAAACCACACTATCTATCAAGCAGATTAACCACTGGCCAACTCCCAATACTTATTGATACTTCCCAAGAACCATTTCGAGTGTTCTCATCATCAATTCTTACCACTCTCTCCCAAACACACGGCCGTATTATCTTTTTTATAAATCGAAAAGGTTTTTACTCATATGTACTTTGTCTGGACTGTGGCCGAACTGTACTCTGCGCAAAATGCGCATCTCCGCTCACGCTTCACTCATCAACAAAACGTGGATATATATGTCATCATTGCCAAGAAGCATATCCGCCCGACTTGCCTTGTGCTCATTGTCAGAGCTGGAACTTAAAAGGCTTTGGCATTGGAAATGAGCAAGTGCTTGAAGAAACAAAAAAACTTTTCCCCTATCGTCTTATTTTAACCCTTAGTGACGACAAAACCATAAACACAAAACAAAAAGATTCAATAAAAAAATCATTTTTAGAGTCAACGGATGGAATCCTGATAGGCACAGAATTAATATTAGAAGATCCAAGCCTCACTGCAGCGTTGGTTGTTGTAATCCACATCGATAACCTTTTTTCAATCCCAGACTACAGTATCAGTGAACGAATACTAACATCACTTCAAAAACTTGAAGAACAATCAGTAGAATCCCCCCTCATAATACAGACCCGCTTCCCAAAGCACCCAGTATTCCAATATTTTTTACGACACGATTATAAAGGATTTATGGCACGCGAACTCATCGAACGCAAAGAAAACGATTTTCCTCCATTCACAACCTTCATTAAGCTCACACTACTTCATAATAATATTCCTGAATTAACCCGCCGCGCAGAATTTGCTATACAATACTTTAAACCTCTCAGCACAAGCGTTTTATCATATCCATCTTTTAACCAAAAAACAAAACATCATGTTCTTCTAACCGTAGATAACCACGATTGGCAAAAAAATGCTGAACCGCTCAAAGAAGCCCTCGATCGATTCCCATACCCTGCAGATATTGTCGTCGACCCACCTTCTATCTTATAGTGTATGTATGCATAAAAAGATCGTCACTCTACCGGACCCAACACTACGCAAGCAAGCAGAAATAGTCACCCAAAATGAGTTTGGCTCGAAAAAGCTACTTGAAATTATCAAAACTATGTCTGACGCACTACGCGCGACCGATGACGGTATTGGTATCGCGGCTCCACAAATCGGCATATCAAAACGAATATTTCTAGCATCTGAAGAAGCTCTTGCTATCGATGAAGAGCGTCCAGAAACATCTGAGTCCCTCAAAAAAACGCAGAAAAAAAAGTGGCAGTATTATGTTTTTATAAACCCTGAAATTTTAAAACTTGCTGTAAAAAAAGAAAGCGCCAGTGAAGGCTGCCTTAGCGTTCCTGGTAAATATGGTCTTGTGCCCCGTGCAGCAAAAATAAAAGTACGCGCTTACGACGAATACGGTAAGCGCTTTGAACGTGGAGCTACAAAATTATTCGCACGCCTCTTTCAGCATGAAATAGATCATCTCGAAGGCGTTCTCTTTATCGATAAGGCGACAAAGCTAATTACGATTAAGAAAAAATGATGCCGCAACCTCGAATTCTTTTTTTTGGAACGCCGGAGTTCGCCATCCCAACTCTCAATACTCTTTACCAAAAAGGATTTACTATTGTTGGTATCATTACCGCGCCCGACGAACCTGCTGGCAGAAAACAGCAACTCACCCCTCCTCCAATAAAAATTGAAGCTCAAAAATTAAATCTTCCCATCTTTCAACCAAAAAAACTTGTAGAAGAAGATTGGAAAAAGACAATGCCAATAGCTGATATATTTATCATAGTTGCATACGGTAAAATTCTCCCTCAGTGGCTTCTTAGTCTTCCACAGTTTGGTACAATCAATATCAACCCATCACTATTACCAAAATATCGTGGCCCATCACCAATACAAAGCGCCCTACTCGCAGGTGAAAAAATAACCGGCGTCAGTATTATGCTTATCGACAAAGAAGTTGATCATGGACCAATTCTTGGATTTGAACAAGTCGCTATTAATACCGTCGATGATGCTGTTTCACTTTCTGAAAAACTTGCGCATACTGGAGCTGAAGTTTTGTGCCAAATACTTCCGGAGTGGACTTCGAAATCGCTTAAGCCGATTGAGCAGGACCACTCAAAGGCAACATTTACCGCTATGGTTACAAAAGACTCTGGACATATCGACTGGTCTCAAAATGCGAGTCAAATTATAAACCAACTACGCGCGTTTGCGCTATGGCCAAAATGTTGGGCAATGCTTGAAAATGAATCACAAAAAACTCGAATAATTATTTTAAAAGCACATGAATCGAGCACTCCATCAAATACTGTTCAACCAGGCAGTATCGTGGTCAACGAAAACAAACTACTCATCGCAACAGGCAATACATATCTTATAATAGATAATCTCCAACCCGAAAATAAAAAAGAAATGCCTGCTTCAGCATTTCTCCAAGGATACCAACTTAATACGACTTCAAGATTTATTTAAAATTCTTTAAGAAAACTCTAATTCCCTCAAACACCTCGTCTCCCGCGAACGCACTATCTGGGAGAGTAGGTCTTTTCTTTGCTTTCTCTAAAATAATTCCATCAACAATGCCTTGTGTTTTAGTATATACACTAGCAACTTCTGTTTGATTTTTAGATCGAGCATAAGAGCTAAAAGCCTCGAGCTGCATCGCAATTTCTCTTACGATTTGTTGTTGAATTGGGTGGTCAGCAAGCGCACGAGGACCTCCTTCCATCCACATCTCTACAAGCTCGCCAACTGCCTTTCGATCGGCACCGATAATGACACGAGGTACTTGCGATAACTCACCCCGAAAACCCATAAATTCTGATTCAAAATATCGAATATGTGACATTTCTCCTTGTTCGATTTCTTTTTTTATTCGCCGTAACTTATCTTCAGCTTGGCTATTAAAAGTTACATCAATCGCAAGCGCTAAATGTGAAGCTGCTGTATCGCCCTGCTGAAACTCTACAATGCTATCAACGCCATTCGCAATATCATCAAATTCAGATGGCCTAATTGTATGAGCATCTTCGCCGAGCCAGTTACTCATTTCTGCCTGCTCATGCACAATTGCTTCAAATATTTTTGCAAGTTTACGCAACTCACCTTGCTCTGACCTATCTTCTTTTGCAAATCTAGCCTTACGATCTGCGACATATACCAAATCTCGATTGACATTCGTATTCCCATATAAATCACGAAACGATTCGGGATCAATGCCATCCTCATCCAAAACTTTTAACGCCCTCTGAAATGCAGCATCAAAATTACTATGGCGCATCGCTTCTCTCTCGGGATTAAACATATTAATACTATAAACTACTCGAAAACAAAAAAAAAGAAGGTTTTTAGAGAACCTTCAAAACTCTTTTACCCTGTACCCTTGCGGGCCAGAAACCGGAAGCCATCCGGGCTATGTGCTTCGGCTAAGCCGCGCGCCGATCGCGCTCGCGCACCTTGGAGGTGTACATGGCGCCGAACGAGCTGGTCTTCGCAACGCGAAGCGTACGCTCTGCAGCATTCGCAACCCGACGCACCTCCTCACGCTCGATGCGCGCAAGAGTCGCGCTGTAGGGGTAGAAGGCGATGCTCGTCTCCTTACGCACCTCGAGCGCGTGCCTCTTGCAGATCGCGTTCTTGGGCAGATCGTCGCGTCCCACACGCGTCTGATCGTTATCCTGCCGCTTGCGATTCAGCATGGCATCGATCGAAGGCACCATCGCCTCCGAAGGCACCATCTTACAGGAGCAGCCGGGGAAAACACAGCCGAGAGCCGTGACCGCCGTCATGGTGATCGTCTTCGCCATTTGTGAATCTCCTTCTTGGCTATGCCTTTTGCGGGGAGCGCAAAAGGTCGTTTATCCGTCAAAGTACTTCCTTGTCTCCCCACTTCAAATTCTAAGAGAGATTATACATCATAATAAGTATTTTGTCAAGACTACCAAAGATACCAACAAAAAAGCTATTTCCCCTTTATTTCCAAAGTTTTTTGGCCTTATTGTTTAAAAAGAGCTTTTGCAATATTCCATATTTCAGGATCATTTTCGTGTACTTTAAGCCAGTACCACCATTCAGCGCCCCATAAGTAATATGTATCAAAACCTGTGCGCTCAGCGTACCTAAGAGTATCTTGGAATTTTGTTGGACTAAAATACTGGTACTGATCTTCTTTCGACATATGCGGTATATACCCTGGCGCCCATGGCTCTGCTTGGAGCTCTATCACTACCATCGGTCTCTCCCCAACAATCATTTCAGTAACAGCGCGCTTAAAACGAAAAAATGATGGAAGTAACGGATATGTAAATGAGCCTACATATTTACTATAAACTGTGCGATACATTGTCGTACCAAAAATATCCCCACGACGCGCAGCACGAATCCATATCGAAAGCTCTCCCGAATCCGTCACCAATACCGGATGTCGTGAATCGAGCGAACGAACAAGCGCAATCTCCTCATCAAGAAATTTTGCGTCATATAACGGACAATCGCCAAATGGAAGAAACGGCTCATTTTCTACTTGCCATGCATCAAGAACTTGTGAATCTTTGTAGCGATTAACAACTTGTTCGATATATTTTAGAATAAGTTTCTTTTTTTTCTCAATATCAAAATCACTTGCCCATTTCGCCTCATGACACTCCGGCCACCGTGGAAGCTTTCTCCCAACACCTAACACGACTCGAGCGCCGACCTCTTCTGCCTTTTGAAGTTGATAATCATAATCATCAAAAACAAACTGCCCCTCTTGTGGTTCCACTCTCCACCAATATACTGGTATACGAATGCGTCGAACACCAAGCTCTCCAAGAATTGCATCGTATCCTTCGCGCCAGCTTATTCCAAACTCCTCCATATACTGCAGAGAAAATGTAACCCCCCAATCTTTTGATGGCAATATTGGCGCTCGTAAAACAAAAACGCCTACCGCCACAACAACACACAACAAAGCACCAAATAAAAATCTTTTCATTATGAGTAAAAAAGAAAAAATAACGATATACCAAGCGCTAACGACCCGCCTAACTTTAGTACAAGAGCCAAGTTTGAAATATCTTCACGTAGAATTCCTGGTGCAACAGTTGTAATAATTATTGATAGTAAAAAAACAAATAAATATTCAAAACTGCCAAGCGCGTTTACAAGCGCTGGGGAACCGATACTAATTGCGTAATTAATACTCAAAAGACCTAATGCTCCGATAATTTTATTAAATACAAAGACGCCTCCGTATCTCACCCTTAAGCGTGGAGCTGTGCGTATTGCTTTACGAACTCGCGAAAATATAAGTAATAAAATCGCCGAAATAAAAATTCCAAGACGCGTCCAAATAACTCCATTTAAGAATGGCGTACTAGTGAAAACAAGCTTTGTAAAAATAAGCGACCCAGATAAAAACAAACCTGCACTAAAAGTTTTCAAAAGTAAGCCCGATCTAATCTTTTGTGTTGCGCGAGGATCAAATGATAATAGCAAACCACCCACTATAAGAAACAAAAACGCGTATAATTCATACACCGTGGGCATACTTTGTAAAAACAAAAACGAAAGCCCAAGGGTAATAAATGGACTAATAGAAGCAACAAGCGGTACCACTCTAGAAGCATCATGCACTTGAAGTGCGCTATAAAGAAAATATAAAGACGCAAGAACGCACATTCCAGCAGCTAGCGATAAAATAAAAACGCTACTTGAAATAAAGCTAAAACCAAACGGAATAAGAATCACAACAAATCCACTCAATAAGCCCGCAAAAACAGTAAACACGATCGGATTTGGTATCGCGCGCGCAAGAATTATTTTATCAAAGACTTTTGAACAGGCAGAGAAAAAATATCCTACGATCGCCGCATACATCCAAATCAGCATATAATTATTGACGAAAAACATCTTCCGCAGCCGCTAAGTCTGAATCAAGACCTCTTAATTCAGTTGACTGTAAGTCTTGCTCTATATCATTTAACGCGTCTGAAGAATTTATTAATAACAGCGCGTACACAAGGCTATCTCCAATCGGTCTCTCTATTATATTAAAAGGTTTTGCTAATTTAATTTTAGATCCTTCTGCATGCGTTAAAGTGGCAAACACAAACATACCAACAAATACAGTAACCAATAAAAATAAAAAATAATTAATTCGTTCTTTCATAACCACCCTCCAATAACAATGTAGCTTCGACAAGTGCTGTATGGGCTGCTTGTAACTCTGAAATACCATTCGCACCAAATGAATATCGTAGCTCACGAAGTGCGCTCGCAGAATCATCCAAAGACTTTTTTACAGCAAATATATTTTCAAAATCAACCACCATTTTGTTAATTGCTGACCGCGCATTTAAAAGCGACCTATCTGCGACAGCAATCTTTACAAAAGCTTTTTGAAAAGAATCTTCATCAATTCCCTGCTTAACCTCATATTTTTTAAGTCGTGACGAAATATTTTCAAGACGCAACAGAGCAGCGAGAGATCTCTCAAATGTCCGACGAAATGATTCTTTTAAAATAATTCTTTTATCTGGACCAAGTTGCTCTGATCCTACAAGCTCGAAAAACTTTCTACGCTCCTTTAGAAACCTATCTCTCACGCCACTTTCAGCATCTACTCTATAAACAACAAATAAGCTCAAAAGAAAAACGACAAAAAAGAAAATAACAGCACGTTTCTGCATACTATCATTATGAAGACTTATAAATGCCTTACAACCAGCTTATCCACAGTTTATTAATAAGAAATCAACTATACTGTAAGCATATGATTACATGGATTAATGACTTGGGAAAAAAGTTTCAACGATTTGCACCGCTTATTATGCGCCTCGGTCTTGCGGTTGTTTTTTTGCTTTTTGCTTATCAAAAACTTTCACTTAGCACGGCAAGTCAAGGTAGCGCTGAAATCCAACTCCTTTTTAGTCTTGGCATTGGTCCTGCCGCTGCGATTAATTTCTACATAGGGCTTTTGGAAGTTTTTATAGGAATTTTCTTATTAAGCGGTTTTCAGGTACGCCTTGCGGGACTCATCGCTTCTGGTATGGTGTTTTTTATTTTTATTGCATACTTACGCCAACAAGGTCTCAGTATACAACCAGACCTCTACCGTGATCTCGGCTTATCTGCTATGGGATTTGCATTATTTCTTCTCGGCAGTGGCAAGCCGGAGCAAGCTCCGCCCTCTACTCCTCAACAATAACATTACCTGTTTGGCGATAATGCCCTTCACCGCAAGCTACAGAGCAATAGAATGGATAAATTCCAACTTTGCAAGCCACAAACTCAACCGGAGTTACAGCTCCTGGAAATAAGCGTTTATTGACGCCAAACGCCTCAATAGCAAAGCCATGGTCATAATCATCTTCATTGAAGATATTTAACATTACTTTGTCGCCCTTCTTAACAATTATGTTTTCTGGACTGAATTTCCACTGATCCTTTATTGATCGAACATCGAGGGTAACTACATTTCCAGTTGGCGCGACACACCCTATCTCCTTTGGACGATAGTATTTTTGGTATACTACACCGCTTCCCATTAGGAAAACAGCAAAAACTAAGAAATTAACATACTTATTACCCATACTATATCTAATTCGTGTTAAAATAATACTATTATCATCATTATAGCAAATTAAAACCAATGGCAACAATGAAACAAAGTTTTCGCGTACAAGGCATGCACTGTGCAAACTGCTCGGTGCTTATTCATAAGATCCTCTCTGCGCAAAAAGGCGTCTCACTCGCTAACGCTAACTATAGTTCAGAAAGATTGATCGTAGAGTATGATCCAGCAGTTATTAAGCTTGAAGCTATGGAACAACTTCTTAAAAAAGTTGGCTATACACTCATATTACCAAAAGAGGGTGTAGCTGAAGAAGAAGAAGTTGAACAACACAGAATCGCAGAGATTAAAAAGCTCAAACGGCTAACGATTATTTCTTTCGCGCTTGCAATGCCAATTATTCTCTACTACATGGCCGTCCACATGCTCAACCTTCAACACGGGCATGCCTTG
>CAYIZO010000024.1:0-8541 GCA_964368005.1 uncultured Candidatus Saccharibacteria bacterium | reverse complement strand
CTCGCCTTTTCTGACAGTAAAATTCTCACCGTATACTGGCGTGAATATATGTTTACGCTTATGGAGTCATTACCACTTATTGGAATTACACTGATGTTGTCGGGCATCTTTATATTCCTCGTATCATTAAAATTAGCACTAAAAAACTATGAACTTCAAAGAATTTATTCAATCAAAAACATTTAAAAAAATCTTGTACGGTATTGGCGGCCTCATTGTTGCTATGCTCATTTTTCATGCTGGCATGTTTGCAGGCTACCATAAAGCGACATTTTCATATCGTTTAGGAGACAATTACTACCGAGCTTTTGGCGAGCCTCGAATGCATATGCCACGAGGCTTCGGTCACGATGGATTCTCCGATGCGCACGGTGCAACGGGTAAAATAATTAGGCTCGATCTCCCAACAATTATTATCGAGAGCAAAGACTCTCTTGAAAAAATAATTCTTACCACTGACACAACCAGTATTAAACGCTTCCGCGAAACCTTAAAAGCGACAGATCTTAAAGTCGATGACATGATAACCGTCATTGGTAAGCCAAATGACGCAGCCCAGATCGAGGCGAAATTGATTCGCTTAATGCCCTCGCCTCCTACCCTATGAAAAAAGTAAAACTCTTTATTCTGGGCCATAAGATTATAATTGGAATTTTTGCTATCATTTTTGGAAGTGCTGGATATTGGACGTACAGCAAGCTTACTGACACCAGCGATGAAATCCGCTATATCACAGCCACTGCTAGCAAGGAAACTATTATCGTATCAGTAACTGGATCAGGTCAAGTTTCGGCTTCAAACCAAATTGACTTTAAGCCAAAAACATCAGGAGATGTTGTATTTGTAGGCGTGACCACTGGCCAAAAAGTACGGGCGGGCACACTCATCGCCCAGCTTGACGCGCGAGACGCTCAAAAAACAGTGCGTGATGCAGAAGCTAACTTACAGAGCGCAAAGATTTCTCTCGAAAAACTTCAAAAACCCGCCGACAACCTTTCGCTCATCCAAGCTGAAAATTCTCTCGCTCAAGCAAAAGAGTCAAAGATAGCCGCTCAAAACGATCTTACGAAAGCATATGAAGACGGATTTAATGCCCTTGCAAATAGCTTTCTTACACTCCCAACTATTATGTCTGGACTTCAGGATGTATTATTTACAACTACATCTGGACTCGGAAACGGCGGACAAGCAAATATTGACTACTACACCGATGTAGTCGAAAAATACGATTCAAAAGTGAGCGAATATAAAATAGATGCAAAAAACAAATATGCTATCGCACGCACTACTTACGAAAAATCATTTTCAAATTACAAATTATTAAACAGGTCATCAAGTGCCGCCTTAATTGAGCAAATGATCAGCGAATCATATGAGACCACAAAAAATATTGCCGAAGCAGTCAAAAGCACAAATAATTTAATTCAATTTTATAAAGATAAACTTACAGAAAGAAATATAACACCAGTACCAATAGCTAACACCCATCTTTCAAGCCTAAATACGTATACCGGACAGACAAATACAGCCCTAACGAACCTCCTTAATGCAAAAAGCGCTCTCCAAGATACCAAAAACTCAATCATAAACGCTGAGCGCTCAATTGCAGAAAAGACAGAATCGCTCGTAAAGCTTAAAGCTGGCACTGATGCGCTTGATTTGCAATCAGCACAACTCACACTCACTCAGCGTGAAAATGCGTTGCTCGATGCAAAAGAAAAACTTGCTGATTACTTTATCCGAGCGCCATTTGATGGCACGATTGCAAAAATTAGTGTTAAAAAGTCCGATTCTGTATCCGGCGGAACTATACTCGGCACAATCATTACACAACAAAAAATTGCAGAGATTTCACTCAATGAAGTGGATGTCACAAAAATAAAAGTTGGACAAAAAGCGACTCTTACATTTGATGCTGATGAGCGTCTGAGTATTTCAGGCGATGTAGCTGAAATTCATACTGGTGGAAACGTTTCTCAAGGCGTTGTTACCTACAGCATAAAAATAAGTTTTGATACTCAAGATGAACGCATAAAGTCTGGAATGAGTGCAAGTGCCGCGATTATCACTAATTCAAAACAAGATGTACTGACCATATCTAACAGCGCCATAAAATCACAGGGTAATCAATACTATGTTGAAATTTTTGATACACCACTCGTAGAAACCCAAGGCAATCAGGGGACAGTATCTCTTGTAGCGCCACGCCAACAATTAATTGAAATCGGCATTCCAAATGATACATTAACAGAGGTAATCTCAGGTCTTAAAGAAAACGATCAAATTGTCATCCGCACTATTGCTGGCTCTACAGCAAGTCAAACCACAACTCAAACACCAAGCTTGCTAGGAAACACTGGTGGCAATAGAACAACTGGCGGCGCAATACGTATCCCACGATAGCCATGATCGAAGTTAAAAATATAACAAAAATTTATCGCACCGGCGATATTGATTTTAAAGCAGTAAACGATGTAAGTTTTGTCATTGAAGATGGTGAGTTTGTAGCAATTATGGGGCCTTCCGGATCTGGCAAGTCAACCCTCATGCATATTTTGGGGGCTCTCGACACACCGACAGACGGTACATACTTTCTCGATGGCAAAGATGTTTCAATACTAAGTGATGATGAACTCGCGGATATTAGAAAAGACAAAATCGGCTTTATATTTCAATCGTTTAACTTACTCCCGCGCACAACAGTACTCCGCAATGTTATGCTCCCTCTCGTATATGTAGGCATAGAGAAGACAGAGCGTAGTAAGCGCGCAAAAAAAGCTCTCCATGCTGCGGGTCTCGACGAGTCACACTTCACTCACATGTCAAACCAACTTTCTGGTGGGCAGACTCAGCGAGTTGCAATTGCGCGCGCTCTTGTTAATAACCCCACGTTAATTCTCGCAGACGAACCTACAGGAAACCTTGACTCAAAAACCGGAGAAATAGTACTAGAAACTTTTCGTAAACTTAACCGCGATTTCGGCCGAACAATAATCCTCATCACGCACGAATCAGACGTAGCTGAGTTTGCAGATCGTATTATCCACATTAAAGATGGAAAAATTGTTAGCGATAAAAAACATCATCAAAAAAAATAAATATTCATGACAATAATTGATATTTTAGAAGAAACATATATAGCTCTTTCAGCAAACAAGGCGCGCTCTGGTCTTACGATACTCGGCATTGTTATTGGTATTAGTTCCGTCATCGCTATGGTCTCGATTGGACAAGGCGCACAAGGATCGATTGCGGCAAGCATCCAATCTATTGGGTCAAATCTTATTTTGGTAAGTCCTGGCGCACAACGTGGCCCTGGGTTTCAAGTGAGCGCAGGGCGAGGAACTGCGCGTACCCTTACCCAAGGAGACGCTGACGCAATCGCAAGTGAAGTCGCACTCGCCTCAAAAGTAGCTCCTGAAATTTCTGGTCGCTATCAAATCACGAGCAAAGGGAAAAATACTAATACCTCTGTCGTCGGAACAATATCGGCCTATCCAGATGTTCGTAATATTTCTATCGACCAAGGCTCGTTTATCACCGATCAAAACACTCGTAGCCTTTCAAAAGTTGCAGTACTCGGGCCTACAACGCGAAATGATTTGTTTGGAGAAGGCGTGGATGCAGTTGGACAAACTATTCGTATTAAAAATATTGAATTTAAAGTTATTGGCGTTACAAAAGCTAAGGGCGGATCTGGCTTTGGCAGTCAAGACGATATCATTTTTGTTCCACTCACAAGCGCTCAACGCTTCTTAGCCGGCGATATATATGTGACAACTGTAAGTGTACAAGCGAAAGATGCGGAATCCATGTCAATCATTCAAGAAGAAATTACCAACTTACTCCTAGACCGCCATCATATTTCTGACCCACAACTCGCAGATTTTAGCATCTTCAACCAAGCGGATATTGTCGCGACAGCGTCGAGCGTCACACAAACATTTACTATACTGCTTGCAGCAGTCGCAGGAATTTCACTTATTGTTGGCGGTATCGGCATTATGAATATGATGCTCACAACCGTAACCGAGCGAACACGCGAGATTGGTCTTCGGAAAGCGATTGGAGCAAAGCGTCATGACATTAACCTTCAATTCCTTATCGAGGCAATTATGCTCACATTTATTGGCGGCCTCATTGGAGTGATACTTGGCTGGAGCATATCTTTTGCTATAACTTATTTCGGGATTTTACAAACAAAGGTCTCCCTGTCCTCAATTCTTCTTGCTTTTGGGGTATCAACAATTATTGGAGTTGTTTTCGGATACTACCCTGCCAAACGAGCGTCTCGGCTCAACCCAATCGATGCGCTAAGATTTGAATAATAAAAAGGTCAATAAAAAAATATTAATGTATTAATTTAAAAACTATGAAAAAAATAATTATAATCATTATAGCAATAGCAGTTATCGGATGTGGATCATTTTATGGTGGCATGAAGTACGGTACGAGCAAAGCTGCGACAAACATTCAAAGCATGCGTCAAGCAAGAGGCCAACAATTTGTCGGTGGTGGAATAGGAGGACCTCGAGGAGGTCAAAATGCTGGAGGAAGTTTCACTACAGGTGAAATCATTTCCAAAGATGACAAAAGTATAACCATACAAGTTCGTGGTGGTGGATCAAAAATTATTTTTTTAACTACCACGACCCCTATCACGAAAAATGCAACAGGATCCACAGAAGACCTTAATACCGGAACTCAAGTAGTCATCACAGGTAAAACAAATACTGATGGAAGCGTAAGCGCGGAATCAATACAGGTCAGACCTCTAGCACCCCCAGATTCTAATTAAAAAATTATTTCTTATCTTCGAAAAGGATTCTTGCGAGACGAAGGTCATCATATGAATACACGCCTCGTAACTTGTCGAAAACCGGCTTGAGCCGTTCGGTACCAATTTCTGCAAACGCCGAATAAATTTTTGGAAGTGTCTTCCGTAATGCCGGCGATATGAGTGGAGACACATCCCCGCGATCAATTCGGCAATCATCACAAAGATCAACAACATGCCCAGCAATTGTAGTGGTCGCAAGAGAACGCGCCTTAGCAATTTCGCGGATAGACTTCCCTTCTTTTATAAGTGCAAGCGTATCTTCAAGCGTCGCGCCTTTTGATTTGTCTTTTTTTATACGAGGCATACCTCCACCTTCAATTTTTCCACCACATGCAACAATGAAGCCATTGGCGAGTCTTGCATATTCTTCGTCTGATACTGCACTAATTTTTTTTTCTGCAAGAACTGAGCTTTCTTTAAAATACTGATCTCGCGCACTCGTCTCCGGATGAACTTCAAGCGCACGAATGTTCCATCCTAGAAGATTAAGCCCTGCAAGTGTCCGCACCCGAGAAAGAGCGACATACCCTTGGCCATATTCAAATGCTTGTGAAAGATCAATGACTGCCGCATCCAGTGTCATGCCTTGAGATTTGTGAATCGTAATAGCCCACGCGAGACGCAATGGCACCTGTGATATCCGTGCGAGCACTCTCATTCCATCGGTAATTGCCCATTCCATAATCTCAACTGCAATGCGTCGCCCAGATACCGTCAAAACAATCGGCATGCCATTACCTCCAAACTTTTCTATAACACCCTGTGTACCATTTACAAAACTTCCATTTGGATTATTTTTCGTGAATATCACACGTGCACCAACTTTCAATGAAAGGATTTCTGGTGAGAGACATCCTCGCTTGAGCGTTGCGGTGAGTGCATCAGCCCCATGTGAAGTCATCATAAATTGCTGAATTCTGCCTTCGAGCGCCGCAAGACGACCATCATTGACTCGATCTACATCCACATTGTGTGCATACAAACGCGTGATATCGCCGAGATCTTGAGTTGCCTCGACTTTACGAGACATAAGTAAATCGTGTGCAGTCTCGTCGACAGAACCTGCTCGTACCGAAGAAAGGAATTGTAAAAATATTTCATCATCTTGTCGGTATTGCTCTGAAAGGTAACACGCGACTGGATTAAGCTCCTGCCACGCGTGAGCATTAAAGGCAAATTGTGCTAATTCTTTTTCACTTTTTCGATTCGATACTGGTGGCAACTGAAAAAAGTCTCCGACGAGAACAACTTGAAGTCCACCAAACGGTTTATCGTTTTGTCGCACACTACGACACACCGAATCGACCATATCAAAAGTACCAGCCGAGAGCATTGAAACTTCATCAATAATTAATATGCGCGCTCGTGTAATACGTTTTACAACGCGCTCATTTGAAGAGATTGTATCAAGATCACTTTCTGATAGAAGCGTGCGAATCCCGATACCACTCCACGAATGAATTGTCATGCCGCCGATATGTGCTGCTGCTATGCCGGTTGATGCGGTAATAGCGGGCTCAATGTCATAGGTGCGTAGCCATGCGACATATTGATTTACCGTATGCGTCTTGCCCGAACCCGGCTCACCCGTCAAAAAAACATTTGCGCCTGTCTGTAAAATCTTGAGTGCCATCTCTTGTTTCATCCGCACAGTATACCAATGTATTTATTTTCATGATAGTGTGACCGTGGAATACATTTATAACCAAACACTTGAAAGGACAACAATAATGAGTGAAGATAAGTCTCGATATGCGCATCGTGGAGTTTCTTCCTCGAAAGGTGATGTTCATGCGGCTATAGCAAAACTCGACCAAGGTATTTTCCCTGGAGCATTTTGCAAGATACTACCTGACTATCTTGGCGGTGACCCCGCATACTGCAATATTCAACACGCGGATGGAGCTGGTACAAAATCAAGTCTTGCCTACCTTGTTTGGAAACTTACCGGCGATCTCGATGTCTGGAGAGGCATAGCGCAAGACAGCCTCGTTATGAATCTTGATGATATAGCATGCGCCGGTGGTATGGGTCCTTTTTTGATCACCTCGACCATCGGAAGAAATAAAAAATTGATACCTGGTGAAGTTGTCAAAACGCTAATTGAAGGCTGTCAAGAATTCTGTGAACTTCTCACTAAGCTCGGCATCCCCTGCGTTTTCGCTGGCGGAGAAACCGCCGACATAGGAGACCTCGTACGCACAGTGGTTGTCGACAATACAATAACCGTCCGTTTTCCACGAAGCGAGGTTATTGATGCTGGTAATATCAAAGCTCCTGCATTTATTGTCGGCTTCAGCTCGACTGGACAGGCGGCGTGGGAAACCAAGCCTAATTCTGGCATTGGCTCAAACGGACTTACAAATGCCCGCCATGATGTACTTTCATCAGACTATCGAGTGCACACTGAAACATTTAGTCCTGAAACTGATGCCGATCTCATTTACTGTGGGGAATATCCTCTCGAAGATCATTTCCCGGGAAGTGAAGATTTTACAATCGGATCTGCGCTCCTCTCTCCAACGCGCACCTATCTTCCTCTCATCAACAGAATACTTCGATCAGTTGTCAAAAAATATATCATGGGCTTCATTCACTGTTCGGGCGGAGGGCAAACCAAAATCGGTAAATTCGGACAAGAGGGAATAACCTACATCAAAGATAATTTGTTTCCAATCCCACCTCTTTTCCGAACGCTTCAGCGTGTTCGCAATTTGCCTTGGCACGAAATGTACTCAACATACAGCATGGGGCATCGACTCGAAGTAATCGTTTCCACAATAGAAGCTGCTGTGGAGTGCTTACACCATGCAGAAGCGTGCGGCATTGAAGCAAGAATTGTCGGAAGTGTTGTCTGTAATACTGTCTGCAATACAGACAGAACGAAAAAAAATGTTCTTATACGATCAAGCAAAGGTGAGTTTCGTTATACGTTTTAGTTAACCTCCCCGCGCACAAAAAAACCGCCCTCACAGTGAGAGCGGCTTTTCTTTACTAAAACTTTACTTAAAAATCTAACATCCACATATAGTACAGGCCAAGTGCCCGCACAAAAACAAACAGGTAATTAATTTTTTCTCCTAATTCCCCATTATATGCTTCATTGATCCATCGACTTCTAATGCCTTTATATTTTCTTTCATATATCGTTCTCCAATCGTCTCTAGGTCTTTCCCTTTAAATACTGCTTCATCATCTTTGTATTTATTCCCCACTTCTTGCATTACTATACCACTAGACTTCATCATCTCCGCCATCTTTTGTATACTTGCCGATTGTTCATTCATCATAGTAACCGAATCTTGTAACTCTTTGGTTTTAGATCCGTTATCATTTGTACCTTTTCCAAAATAATACCCGACGCTACCACCAATAACAAGAGCGAGCGTAAGACTGATAATAAGTGTTGTTGTTTTCATATTTTTTAATTAATATATTAATCTTTTAACGCTGTTTAACTTTAGAACCCTGACGACTCTGCTTCTTTTTTCTTCAATGTAGCTTTTTTGCCGAAACGATAGAATAATGCGGGCGTTAAGAATAGTGAGATAATTGTTGAGGAGATAAGCCCTCCAAATATTACAACTGCCAACGGATTGAGCATTTCTTTGCCGGGCTCACTCCCTGAAATAACGAGCGGAACAAGTGCAAGCGCTGCTACGAGCGATGTCATAAGAACCGGCACCACACGATCAAGTGTT
>CAYIZO010000023.1:0-8857 GCA_964368005.1 uncultured Candidatus Saccharibacteria bacterium | reverse complement strand
CTTTCCCTACACGACGCTCTTCCGATCTCCGGGCGAGCACAAAAGTCTTCAAGGACTTGAGCATCTCGATAAAGTTGTGGTTGTAGATCAATCGCCAATTGGTCGTACGCCAAGATCTAACCCGGCGACGTACACAGGTACATTTGGTCCGATTAGAGAGTTGTTTTCAAAGACTCGTGAAGCGCGAGCGCGCGGATATGGGCCAGGTCGTTTTAGTTTTAATGTAAAAGGTGGCAGATGCGAAGAGTGTGAAGGTCAGGGCGTAAAAAAAATTGAAATGTATTTTTTGCCAGATCTTTATCAAGAGTGCGAAGAGTGTAAGGGTAAACGATATAACAAAGAAGCTTTAGAAATTGAATATCAGGGCAAAAGTATTGCTGATGTGTTAGATCTTTCTACTGAGGAGGCGACTGTATTTTTTCGCGATATTCCACAAATTCATGAAAAGCTCGAGACGCTTGTAAAAGTTGGGCTCGGTTATATGAAAGTTGGTCAGCCAGCGACGACATTATCAGGAGGAGAAGCTCAGCGAGTGAAGCTCGCGACCGAACTTGCTCGGCGTGCAACCGGTAAAACTTTATATATCCTAGATGAGCCGACGACAGGATTGCACTTTGATGATATTCAAAAATTACTTATCGTGCTTGATGCGCTCGTCGATCGAGGTAACACTGTAGTTGTCATTGAACATAATTTAGATATCTTAAAAAACGCTGACTGGATTGTAGATCTTGGGCCTGAGGGCGGAGCAGGAGGCGGCACGATTATCGCTGAAGGTACACCAGAAGATATTGCAAAAGAAAAAAAATCTTACACAGGAGTTTACTTAGCAAAAGAATTAAATAAATAAAAAAACGAGCTCGGTGATATCACGAGCTCGTGGGTGCCTATGCGGCTTGGCGTTTTTGCCGCATGGGACTAATTGCTGTATTGACTGTGTTACCGATAGTTTCTTTGGCTCTTTCTTTGTAGGCGAAGCCAATGTGTGAGCATTCTGGTACTTCTTTGTGCTCTGCTCCAGGGATGAAGCATGCTTCGGGCGGAAAGAATTTGTCGCCTTCACTTGAGATGACGGTGATTCTCCTTTGCATTGCGGGGTTTTGCAGGATTACTTTGAGCGACTCAAGATACACCGGAAGTGCTTCGGCGTGAATGCCGAGAATGCCTTTTACGATGTATTCAGAGGCCCAAGGATGAATGTGTTCTGGATTGACTGGAGTTGCGACAAGAATCACACGAAGCACTTTTTCTGGGTAGAGTACGAGTCGTCTCAAACAGACGAGCCCACCAACGCTATGGCCGATGTGGACTTCACTAGTTTCATTGTCGGTAGGAATGAGTGCATCGTAGTGAGGTAGATGTCGCGCTCGAAAAATGATTCGTCGTGGCAAGTGAATCGGCGGAGGGTTGTGAAGATAGGAGAGTAGAAAATTCCTCCACGGATGGTAAAGGCCTGGGCCTGCGCCAGTACCGCCGTGAATGTGTATCGACACATCTTGGTCGGCGTTTGGCGTGTTTGAAAATTTGGATTTTGCATATCCTACGGCCGCGGAAGCGACTGCAGAAGGAAACTCGACGAGTTCTCCCAAGAGATCTCGTACGACAGTTTGCAACATGCGCGCCTCCTTTCGGCGGGTTTGGATGGGGGTAAATTATCAAAAGCTTCTATATATAGCGTACGCTTGCAGTATTGCTTTGCAATAGGTTTTCTGAAGAGGTCTATGGAGAGAACGAGAAGGGCTTGACAAAAAATGTGGTTCTGCTATGCTGTTAAGCAGAAAAAAGTAGTAATAGAAAAACCAAAAAAAGTTCGGGAATCTCTGAGATTTAGGCTGGGAGTAGGCGCTAGCTACGCAGCGCTCCACTCAGAGCAGGTTTTGGAGGCATCTTCAGCCCAGTCGGGCAGCAGAAAGGGCGCACTGATCCTTAGCGGGATCGGGCGAAACCTTTTTCGGGATGCTGAGCGTTCCTGACTCGAGTCTCTGGAAGACGTTCTGGAGAAACATCGAGAAAACGCTTTTCTTGCTATTTAGGCCTAGCGCTTTCGAGCGCTGGCTTGGGAGATCGGGGAGTGCGCCGACGCGGATTCATATACAGTCGGGGTTCTCGATTCCTCCCAAGATCCTTGCAGTAATGCGAGGAGACCCCACCTACCATACGCCTAGCGGTACTGGGTGGCACAAACAGCTGGGTCTCTGCACAATGACGTTCCTCGGTCGTGCGGAGGGATTACAGGGGTGCAGTCTCTGTTGTTGTCCCAGACAGGGATCATAAGACGCTAGAAACAAAAGGGGCCCCCGAGGTTTTGCAAACGCATGCCTCGGGGATTTTTCATTATTAGGGCTTGACAATACAGTTTTTATTTCTAAAATAGGTCTATTAGCACTCATCTGTCGAGAGTGCTAGATTTAAAAAGTTAATACTATTTTATAAAATAAAGCGTTTATGAATATTAAACCGCTTGGTGATCGTGTTTTGCTTCAACCTCTGAGTCAGGAAGAGCGTGAAGGGAAAAGTGCGTCAGGAATTATTATTCCCGATACCGCAGAAAAAGAGCGCCCTGAAGAAGGCAAAGTTGTAGCAGTAGGTTCCGGTAAGATGTCGAAGACGGGTACGTTGATACCGATTGCAAATCTCAAGGTTGGTGATCGTGTACTTTTTTCAAAGTATGGTCCTACAGAAATTAAGGTCGAAGGAAAAGAATATCTTATAGCTCGCGAAGAAGATATTTTAGCAGTTATTGAATAATTTTGACGCAAAGAATATAAAAATTTTTTACAGCGTCGGAGCCCTTTGGGTTAAGCTGGAAAAATTTTATATTCTTGGAGTCAAAGAAATAAAAATATTATGGCAAAAGAAATTATATTTGGAGACAAGGCACGCGGCGCACTCAAACGAGGCGTCGATACGCTTGCAAACGCAGTGAAAGTTACATTGGGCCCTCGAGGGCGCAATGTTGTGATTGATAAAGGTTTTGGTTCGCCTGTGATTACAAATGATGGCGTAACGATCGCAAAAGAAATTGAGGTGGCCGACAAAATGGAAAATATGGGCGTTTCGATTGTAAAAGAAGTCGCATCAAAAACAAATGATACTGCGGGCGATGGCACGACCACTGCAACAATTCTTGCGCAGTCAATTTTTAACACGGGGCTCTTGGAGCTCGCGGGCTCAAACACATTGCCACTTGTGGGTCTCAAGAATGCGCTTCTTGAGGGTGTTGATCATGTAGTAAAAATTCTCAAAAATACTGCAATAAAAATTGACTCAAAAGAAAAGTGGGAACAAGTCGCAACTATTTCTGCGAAAGATCCTGAGATCGGAAAACTGATTGCAGGAATAATTGAAAAAGTTGGCAAAGACGGCGTTGTGACAGTTGAAGAGGCTCAATCATTTGGTGTTTCGCACGAAGTGGTGGAGGGGATGCAATTTGATAAAGGGTACAACTCTGCGTATATGATTACGAATCCTGATCGAATGGAAGCAGCCTATGAGAATCCAAAAATATTAATTACCGATAAAAAGATTTCTGCCATCTCCGACATTCTACCAATATTGGAAAAATTGGCAGCAGCAGGTAAAAAAGAATTAGTTATTATTGCTGAAGATGTTGAAGGTGAAGCGCTCGCAACACTGATACTCAATAAAATTCGTGGCACATTCCATTCACTTGCGATAAAAGCTCCAGGGTATGGTGACCGTCGAAAGGAAATGCTTGAAGATATTGCCGTAGTAACTGGCGGTACGGTTATTACTGAGGAACTTGGCTTGAAGCTTGAAAAAACAGAACTCTCACAACTTGGTGAGGCAAGAAAAGTAATTTCTACAAAAGAAAATACTACTATAGTTGACGGTAAGGGTGAAAAGACTCATATCGAAAAGCGTGCCGCTCAAATTAAGAAGCAGATGGAAGATTCAACTTCTGAATTTGATAAAGAAAAACTACAAGAACGATATGCAAAACTCAAGGGCGGTGTAGCCGTGATTCGAGTGGGTGCCGCAACTGAAGTCGAGCAAAAAGAAAAACAGCATCGTATTGAAGATGCAGTTTCTGCAACAAAAGCAGCGATCGAAGAAGGTATTGTTCCGGGAGGTGGTATTGCATTGCTCGTGATGTCGTACGCGCTTGGCGCATATGATTTTGGTGCAATGAAAAATACTCCGCAGCATCAAGAGGCTGCTGAAGCCGCACGACGCATTCTTACTCGTGCGCTCCGTGCGCCATTTGAGCAGATCATGCTAAATGCTGGGAAAGCGCCGGCTGATATCATGCAGCATCTTGAATTTGATTGGAAAATGAAAGATCGCGTGAAGGAATTTAAAGATGGCAAGGTAGACGCACTCAAAGGTTTACCGCAAACTGGGTACGATGTTGCCGCAGAAGAATATGTATCGATGATTGATAAGGGAATCATTGATCCAGTGAAAGTGACTCGTTCAGCATTGCAGAACGCAGCATCAGCGGCAGCGATGCTTCTTACAACTGAAGCGGCTATCTCTGATATTCCTGAAAAAAATCCATCAGCAGGAATGCAAGGTGGCATGCCAGGAGGTATGGGTGGAATGGGAATGGGCGATTACTAATTTCTTTCTATCTATAAAAGACAAAAGCCCCACATCTTGTGGGGCTTTTGCGTTGACCATATATTTTCAAAGCTTACAATAGAGGCATGGTACAAGAAGGAGTTCCTCCAGAAAAAAATGATTTAGGCGAAGAAGCAGAGCGACCCGATCCACTATTGCCAGGATTGTCGGGAAAAAAGCGACTTCGTCAGGAGGTGGAAGCAAAACGAGCTCTTGAAAGACAGGAGAATGGTCCCAGGTCGCCGGTGTCGGAAGATTTACGTCAAGCGATGAAGGATGCAAATGCGGTTAATGCTCCAGAAGAATCAAGTGATGCTGCGAGTCGTGAAGTTGAAGATAAGTTTATAAAAGATTTTCCTGATAGCGAAGAGACAAAAAGAATTCTCGAGGAGCGCAAGAAAGCTAGAGTCGGCCCAACAGAGCTGGGTGATGTTAAGGATGTGTTTGAAGACCCCAAAAGTGAAGGGTGGGATTTAGGAGCTATCAAAGATGAGTCATCAGAGGAGTCGAAAGAAAGTAAAAATAGCAAAGAATCGTCAGTCGCGGGTACGGCGTTGCGTTTCTTCGGCGAGAAAGCGCGCGGCGTATATGAGCGTTTAGGGGACCGCGCGCGCGAAACAGTAACGCGTTTGTATGATCGAGTAAAGTTGGAAAATGATAGTAGGAGTTTATTGAAAAGTGAAGAAGTATTTCGCGCTCAAGCACAATTTCATGGCGAGCCTGAAAGACAACTTCAACAAATCACCAGTGCGATAGCGGCAGAGCAACAAGTAATTGATGGCAATGCGAAGACTCGAGCAAAACTTCTTGAAACGTACCCAGGTCTTTTGGATTCCGAACTCGGAAAGAAATTGCTCGAGGAAGATGAGACTGCAAAGAGATCGATGAGCGAGCAGCAAAGCCAAGAGCCACTTGCACGGGAAAAAGTTTTAGAGATGGATGAAAGTCGAGTGAAATTTAAAGCCGAGCAAGCTCGACAGGCAGCATCTGTGATTGAGCGAATTGATGCAAAGATGAAGCCGCAAGAGGAGATGGTGCAGTCGTTCAAAATAAAAGGGATGGAGCTTGGTAGAGAAATCGAAAGTAATCAAAATATATGTAAAGTATTGAGAGAGGAGCTCGATGGTGTCAATAAATCTGCTGATGCGTACTCACCAGACTCACCAGAATTTAAAACGTATCTTCGTCGTAGTGAGGAGTTAAAAAAACATCTTGATATCATTGATAAGATAAGGGAAGGTTTTATAGCTGATCTCGCAAAAAATAATTTAAGACTTGAAAGCATTCAGGCTCGCATGAGGCCGTGGGAAGAGAAGCGAAAGGTGTATGAGGGTATGATTTTTTCCGAATTACCAAAAGAGCAAATTGAGAAAGGTAAAAAAAGTTTAGCGGAATTGGAAGCGCGAGAGAAGAAGGGCTCTGATAAAAGCCCAAAAGAAGCGGTTGTTGAAAAAACAGATGAAGAGAAAGAGCGCGAAGCATGGGAAAAGATAAAGAGCGGGACTCGCGAGCAGGTTCCATCTATTGAAGATCACCTGAAAGAATTAAGAAAGTTCCTTAATTCATCTGGTTTATCTTCCGAACGGCAAAATATTGAATATGAAAGACTTCGAAAGTTAATCGAAGAGAAGGCGAGCACGGTTTTAGGGATCGAGAATCAGGAAGAAGATCGTTCTCGGGTAGAGTTGGAGCAAGAGTATGTCGAAAAAGGTATTCCACAAGAAATAGCTTGGGGGCCAGAGAGCGCTGCCGAGAAAGAGGCGCTCGTGCCAGAAGATTATGCGATGATCTGGAATAAAACAGTAAAAGGTTTTCCAATTGTTTCGAGTCAGTTTTCAAAAATGTTTGAGAAAAAGCCGAGTGATAGTTTTGAGCTAGAAGAACTTGATGAAAAATGTCGAAATTATTTTCGTGAGTCATATCGTGCGCAACATGGTAAGCGTCTTGATTGGCGTTACCATGATGCCCTTGAAGAGGGGATTAAAAGAACGCATGCAACATTAATGAAGTCATTTAAATATTTAATTAAAAATTAAAAAATATGATCAATGACACAAAACTAAAACTCGATGACCTCACCTTGCGCGTTAAAAACGCTAAATCGGAATTTGAACGCACTGCGACTAACCTATTAAAGGGTATGGACAAAGATTTGGCAGCGCTCGATAAACAGTCACGAGAAGCCAACAAGGCAATTGAGAAGGAAGAAAAGCGATTTGCTGACGCTATGGATCTCGAAGTCCTAAAACTCTTTAAAGAATAAGGGCTTACTGGGTATGCAGTAGGCTTGTTTTTTGCGTAAAAACTGGTATAATCAAAAACATTATGATGACTACATATATTATTTTAGGAGTTGTTGCAGTTTTACTTCTTTGGCTTGCAGTGTCGTATAACGGTCTTGTTCGTTTACGCCAGCGTGTAAAAGAGGCATGGAGTGATATCGAAGTTCAGCTTAAGCGCCGCTATGACTTGATCCCAAATCTTGTAGAGACGGTTAAAGGATATGCAACGCACGAGCGTGAGGCATTTGAAAATGTGACCAAAGCTCGCGCGCAAGCGCTCGCAGGAGGCGGAAACGCCCACGATCAAGCAGCAAAAGAGAACATGCTTACGGGCGCGCTTAAAAGCGTCTTCGCGATTGCAGAGGCATACCCAGAACTGAAGGCAAATCAAAATTTTCTCGCGCTTCAGCAAGAGCTTTCTGATACTGAAAATAAAATTCAAGCATCTCGTCGATTTTTCAATAGCAATGTGATGGAGATAAATACTCGCGTGGAGTCTTTTCCATCAAACATTGTTGCAGGCATGTTTGGGTTCAAGAAAGAAGAATTCTTTGATCTTGACGGGGCACCCGCCGAGCGCGAGCCCGTCAAAGTTTCGTTTTAGTTTCTATGGCAACACTGTGGACTCACAAGGATAGCAATATCCGGAAAACTTGGTTATTGATGACGATATTTTTTATTGTCGTTATTTCTGTTGGTGGAGTTTTTTCACAAGTGTTTGGTAATCCAGGTATTTTATTATTTGCAGTTATTTTTAGTACGGTTATGAGTGTCGCGTCATATTGGTATTCAGATAAAATCGTTATTGCATCGACTGGCGCACGCGAACTTTCGTTTGATGAGGCTCCAGAGTTGCATCGGACTATAGAAAATCTTTCTATAACTGCAGGACTTCCAAAGCCACGAATATATCTTGTGCAATCAGCACAACCAAACGCGTTTGCGACAGGAAGAGATCCCGAACATGCAGTGGTAGCGGTGACCACGGGTATTCTCGAACGACTTAATAAAACTGAGCTTGAAGGCGTGCTTGCGCACGAACTTTCGCATGTGGGTAATCGCGATATGCTTGTGTCAACCGTAGTTGTAGTGCTTGTGGGTTTTTTACAGCTTGCCTCTGATATGTTTCAGAGATCTTTGTGGCTAGGTAGAGGAGGTGACCGAGATCGAGGAGGGCAGGCACAGGTGATTTTTATAATTGTAGGACTTGTACTTTCAATTCTTGCGCCACTTATTGCGGTGCTTATCCAGCTTGCTATTTCTCGCAGGCGTGAATATCTTGCTGATACTTCAGGCGCGTTGCTCACACGGTATCCAGAGGGGCTTGCATCAGCGCTTGAAAAGATTGCCGCTGATAATACGCCGATGACGCAAGCGACACATGCGACTGCGCACTTGTGGCTCGATGACCCGTATCAAGGAAAGAAAAATCACACATCATGGCTTACAAGAATGTTTATGACACATCCACCAATTGAAGAGAGGATAAAAATTCTGCGTGGGATGAAAGTATAATATGCATTTTCAAAGAAAGACAAAAATTATAGCGACTATTGGTCCCGCGTCAGAAACGCGGGAAAATCTTACCAAGCTTATCGAAGAAGGTATCGCTGCAGCACGTCTTAATTTTTCGCACGATACTCATGAGGGTCATCGCAAGCGTATTCGGCTTATTCGTCAGATTGAGAAGAAAGTTGGTAGGCCAGTCGCGATCATTGGTGACTTGCAGGGTCCAAAAATGCGAGTCGGCGTTATGCCAAAAGAGGGTGTGCTGTTGCGCGATGAAGAGATTGTAGTTCTTGATACTTCAATTGATGAATACCGAGAAGGCATGATACCTATACCATCGCCAATTTTTGAAAAGGGTGCAGTGAAGGGGAGTCAGGTATTTCTTGATGATGGATCGTTGTTACTTGAGGTTATGAGCATGCAGAATGTTTCGCTTTTTTCGCGTCGCGGCAAAAGATTTACCGCACGTGTGGTACGAGGTG
>CAYIZO010000022.1:0-8909 GCA_964368005.1 uncultured Candidatus Saccharibacteria bacterium | reverse complement strand
TGGGAAGAAATAAATCTTGGAATTCGAGGTGCAAACTATGGCTGGCCGACATGCGAAGGGCCGCAAAACACTGGAGTTGGTTCGTGCACGAATAGTGCGTTTACCTATCCAATACACGCGTACAATCATAACGGCAGCGGCGCATCGATCGCTGGAGGTGCTTTTTATCGTGGCTCTCAATTTCCAAGCTCGTATTTTGGGCAGTATTTTTTTGGAGATTATGTTCTTGGTTTTATAAAATTACTCAACACATCAAATCAGCCAGCAAATTTTGTGTCAGCGTCTGGACCTGTCGATCTGCGAGTCGGTCCCGATGGTAGTTTGTATTATGCATCAATAACAACGGGCTCAATTCGTAAAATCCAGTATGGTAGCGGTACGCCCATAAGCTTGCCACCACCCCCACCTCCTCCACCACCATCTAGCAGTATTCCGCCGACCAGCTCTATTAGCATCCCCGCAGTAGGATCTTTTTATAGCGCTGGCGATACTGTTTCATATTCTGGTTCTGCGGTAGATGGGCAGGGAGGTTCGCTTCCGGCAAGTGCGTATTCGTGGACGGTTGTATTTCATCACGATACTCATACACACCCGTTTCTTGGTCCGGTCAGCGGTGTAACAAGTGGATCTTTTCAAATTCCAAATTCAGGAGAGTCGAGCGCTAATGTTTGGTATCGCATTCAGCTTACTGCGACGGATTCAAGTGGGCTTACGCATACAACGATTCGAGACATAGTCCCGAGAACTTCATCGGTGACAGTCAATGGAAATCCAGCTGGTGCACAGATAACACTTGATGGTCAACCACAAACAACGCCAGTTACTTTTAATAGTGTTGTAGGTTTTTTGCGTAATTTGGGAGTATCATCACCTCAAACAATTAATAATTTAAATTATCTTTTTAGTAGTTGGTCAGATGGTGGGGCGCAAACTCACACTGTCGCAACCCCACTTTCAAACACTACGTATACTGCTACTCTTACACAATCTCAAACATCTCCGCCTGTTACTCCTCCTAGTAGTCCGAATCCAATTTCAAGCTATTCTCTTGATCAAGTAAATGGAACGAGTGTCCCAGATTTTTCTAGTACAAACAATGGAACGCTGTCAGGCGGCGGCTCTTGGGTTACGGGGCAGTACGCGAATGCACTTTCGTTTAATGGAGTTGATACTGCTGTAAGTTTGGGCGCGCCAACTTCGCTTGCGAATCTTGGCCCTGCGACATGGAGCATGTGGGTAAAAAGAAACTCAACTGCAGCAGGGACTCTTTTATATAAATCAGATAATAATGGTAGTCAGGGGTGGTGGGTTGATCAACGAGCAGGTGATATAGGATTTGCGGGAGTGTACGCGACACAGAATCTTCGTCGCTATACAACTCAAATTCCGGCAGTTGGGAGTTGGTTCCATCTCGCGGCTACTTGGGATGGATCTATAAACTCGATGGGGGCTCGTATTTTTATCAATGGCACAGAGACAACATATTCAACAAGCGTCAGCGGTATAGGAGCTCATAATCTTGATAACGCTCAACCATTACATATAGGTAGAGGATTGAGTGGTGCTTCAAGTTTTTTCAACGGATCACTTGATAATCTAAGAATTTACAATCGTGTATTAAGTCAATCAGAAATTCAAACTGATATGCAAACGCCAATTGGTGGAGGTTTCCCACGTACGCCACTGCCTCCTCCGTCTCCAGCTCCTATTCCACCCCCATCGCCGACACCATCTCCAACGCCACCTACGACTCCACCAGCACCTCAAACAGGAGGGGCTGGTAACTACTATGTAGACGCGTCAAAAACTTCTGACGCGGTAAACTGTGGCACTTCGTCGGCGACCGCATGTAAAACATACGGCTATTGGTTTACGAATGGGTGCGATGCAAATGGTTGCGCTAATAATGTGCAACCCGGGAATGTGATTCATTTTGCCGCAGGAACATATTTTGGGAGTGGTTCTGGAAAAGAGTTTGGAATTACATTCAATGGCAATGCATCAAGTCCAGTTACATTACAGTGTGATTCGCCTCGCGCGTGTATTATCGACGGCACGGGCGTAACGCCGATAGCTGGATGTGGTTTTGTTCAATTTGGTGGTACACCACATCAAACATATTGTCAGGGGAACCCGACAAGCTATATAGTGTTTAGCGGTTTTGCGATTAAAAATATCCCAGCGGGGCAGGGTGGTATTTCAGGTCATGATAATTCACATCATATTGTTATTGATAATGTGCTTATTGATGGCGCTGGTAATGTCGCGGGCGCTTTAATTGGTGGAACTCCAGGCGCAAAGTTCTATACATTAAAACATTCAACAATTACAAATTGTAGTACGCGAGGTCCATCAGGGTGTACATGGTTTTCTGGAGATAATTTAGCGTCAGTCGATAATCAAATGGGGCCAATTAATAATTGGCCCGACCCAACGTGTACTCAAATGGGATGTAATTATGATTGTCATACTGTATTAAATGCTAACCATGTTTTGATCGATGGTCTTTCAGCTCGTGGTTGCTATGACGGTATTGATACAGGTCAGGTGACAGGAAAGTCAACTGAAAATGTTATAACTCGATTTAATGATGTAGCTGATATGGGACCTATTTCAGTAGGTGATACTGGCGCTGCTCGTCGATTTAAAAACAGTGGAGAGGCTGGATTTCCAATGCATGATTTTATTTTGTATAAAAATATTCTTAGGTATAGTCCGTTAAGCGGTCTTGCTGGGTGGACGAGTGGTGCGTGGTTTTCGGTTGCTGCAAATACACCACTAGACCACGCAGATTATTGGTATAATTCTTCATTTTCGGGTAACCATACTTTAAATGATGCTTCAACGGCAGATTTTTCAATGGGCACTCACTCATCGGCTGGGAATACATTCAAAGTTGCGTTTAATCTTTTTGATGGAATTAGTACTCAGGCAGATACCGCGCAATGTTCTGGCGGCACAAATCCAGGCTCTACATGTCATTCTGATACAGATTGTTTTGGTGGTGGAAAATGTAATTTTTATGGTGGTTTACTAACGATGTCTGGAAGAGCATGTCCGATGGCAAGTTGTCCGTGGGTTGGAAATGGCGCATGGTATGCCGAGCGCTCTGCAGGCGCACGATGTGTCAGCGTTACGCCATCTGATATCCCTGCATCAGAATATTCGTGCACACAATTTGGAACTACGTTTAATACAATCGGCGTGAATCGTTTAAACTTTCGCGCAGATCCAAAGCTTGCGAATCGAAATCCTGCAGGCATGCAGTTGGCAGATTTTAGGCTTACGAGTGCGAGTGCAAATTATATTGATAAGGGGGAGCCGTTTTGTACGGCTTCGGGCGCAGGTTCTGGTAATATCGTCACGGTGACATGTCAGGGCTCACGCAACGACCCGCGTTTTTATTTTGCAGATCCTGCTAATTTTTACGGGCTTTCAAATGATGATTGTAAGACTGGAGGAACGCATGTTGTCGATGGTATAACAACTGGTTGTTATGATATTCAAATTGAAGGCTCGTGTAGCGTGCGCCAAGTTACAAGCATGACGGCAAGTTCTATAACTTTTAATGGCGCCTCGTGTTCGTGGGCGAATGGGGCAAAAGTGCATATCCCTTGGAATGGTTCCGCCCCCGATATTGGTGCGCTTGAATATGCTGGCGCTGCAGTAACCCCACCAACCACACCGCCATCACCAACTCCATCTCCGACACCTCCTACGACTCCACCATCACCAACTCCATCTCCGACGCCACCAACAACCCCTCCTCCAGCTACACCAGTACCGCCACCATCTACATCATTCCAACAAAATGATAAAGTATCGACAACAGCAAATCTTAATGTGCGCTCAACTCCGTCAACTTCAGGCACGCTTCTTGGCACACAGCTTTCTGGAGCACTTGGAACAATAGTATCTTCTGTTTCAACTTGGGCAGACAACTTCCAATGGTGGAATATTAACTATGATTCTGGAGTAGACGGATGGAGTGTTGAAGATTTTTTGCAGAAGATAATTATAATTCCACCAACAACACCTTCGACTACACCTGCGCCAAGTCCCAATCCTCCTGCAACTCCACCCACAACTTCTCCGTCGACAAGTCCGCCGGCGACACCTCCTACTGCAAGTCCACCAGCAACTATACCCCCGACTTCTACTCCGCCTGCATCAGGGGGTGGAGGGGGGTCTTCTGCGGGCGGCGGTTCGGGCACAGGAGGTTCAACTACTGACGTAAATCCTCCAAAGCTTGTTTCGCAATTTTATATAGAAGGCGGTCTTGGGTTTAATAATTTTTCATGGGTAAATCCAACTGATGCTGATTTTGTAAAAGTGATCGTAGTACGCAAAGAAGGGTCTGTGCCACCTGTAGCTGTTAGTGCGGGAACTATAATTTATGAAGGTAGTAGTAATACATATACTGATAGCAAGATAGCATTTGATAAAAAATATTCTTATGCAATATTCTCTGTTGATAAATTAGGTAATATTTCGAGTGCCGTAGTTTCGATGATCGCACCGATATTACCACCACCGTCGACAGGTTGTACTCCTGGGGTTACGGTTACGCGCCCACTGTATCGAGGATTAAAACATACTCAAGTAAATATTTTACAAGAATACCTTAAGAAGCTTGGGCATTTCCCGAAATCAGAGGCGACTACAACTTTCTTCGGACCTATTACCGAAGCTTCAGTAAAGAAATTTCAAGCATCAAAAGGCATTGAGAGTATTGGCCTTGTGGGTCCAAAAACACGCCTCGCATTAAAGAGGGGAATGTGTAACAATTAACTCGATGGCAAATGAAGTAAAATTTGATGAGTGGCGACCAACAAAAGAACGGAGCGCTCCGCCGTCTTTCATGGTACATTTAGCGATGAAAGTTTTTGGTGTCACAAGCGAGTCTGCTGCGAATAAGATATTACTTATAATGTCAGTAATATTTTTTGCTCTCACCGCTTTTGTTATTTTTACGATAATTTTATAGGCTTGACTTTTGTTTACGGCTATTCTATGATCGGTTCATAGCCGTAGACGGTAGGCGCGAATACGCGTAAGTCCTATCTAGGTTCGAACTGCGGCTTTTAGTCGTTATTTTTCGTTTTTGGCTCAAGAGTGAAGCGATTGACCGCCAAAAACAGAATCCCGAGTGCAAGCGAGGGGGTACATTAATTAAAAAAACAATGCCAATTACACGATCAAAAAAAGAAGAAGTTGTAAAAAAGATCCAAGGAAAAGTTGCAAAAGCAAAAGTGCTTGTATTTGCTCGTTTCCACGGTCTTTCAGTAGCAAAAGCTACCACATTTCGTAGAGCTGTGCGGGCGCTAGAGGCTGATTTTTCAGTAGCAAAAAAATCACTTCTTCGTATTGCATTTCGCGCCGAAGGTAAAGAAATTCCAGGTGAACTCGACGGAGAGGTTGGGTTGGTGGCAGGTCGCGGAGAAGAGCTCCCATTATTTAAAGCGATCAGTGATTTTGCCAAAAAAGAAAAAGAAGCATTTCAAATACTTGGCGGATTTTATGAGGGCAGGTATATTGATGCCGCGACAGCAAAAGCTCTTGGGCAGATCCCATCTCGTGAAGCGCTGCTTGCGCAACTAATGGGAGTTATCCAAGGCAATACTCGCAAGTTGCTGTATGTACTTGATCAGATGAGTAAAAAGTCGTAAAAGATAATTATTAAAATTAAAAAAATATTATGGATAAATTTAACGATATAATTGAAAAGGTAGAAAAACTTACCGTGCTTGAACTCTCCGAGCTTGTAAAAGCTATGGAAGAAAAATTTGGTGTATCAGCTGCAATGCCGATGGCTGCAGCGGGCGCTGCCGCTGGTGGAGGCGAAGAGGCAGAGGTAAAATCAGCATTTGCTGTGCATTTGAAAGAGGCTGGTGGTCAGAAAATTCAGGTTATTAAGATACTTCGTGAAGCTCTTGGTCTTGGCTTGAAAGAAGCAAAAGATTTAGCAGATGCAGCACCGAAAGTTGTTAAGGAAGGATTAAACCAAAAAGACGCGGAAGATTTAAAGGCAAAACTTGAAGGTGCAGGCGCATCAGTTGAATTGAAATAACGATCGCGCTAGGCTACGGACATGCCGCGAGTTGATATTTTAGAAAAGCTTTTGGGGTCGCGAACTCGTTTGCGACTCCTTAAGCTTTTTATTTTGAATCCAAACGATATTTTTGACGCGCGACTTATGGCTTCACGCACGCATATGAATGCTTCTGCGTTCGCAAGCGAATTACGCTTACTCACGAGCATCGGTTTTATAAAGCGTTCGAGTAAAGTTGTAACACTTACTGATATAAAAACGCGCAAGCTTAGTCGGAAAAAGATTGATGGCTATATCTTGATGCGTGATTTTCCGTATCTTAATGAAATTGCTCAGCTTATAGCGTCAGACGCGCCTGCAGCTCGCTAACGACTTCTTGCCGGGGCCCGTAGTATGGGCAGAGTTGAATTGCTAGTAACTGCAGGGCAGCTTATCGGGCAAATCACCGAACAAACGGACTTGTTCATTGTTGGAGAAGGCTTGAAAAAAACTAAAATAGAAAAAATGCTCGCAGCGCTCGAGACAGATATCGGCAAAGAAATTATTTATGCGTTGATGCCAACGCGCGAATTTCAGTATCGGTTTGGAATGTACGATCGATTCATAAAAAATCTTTTTGAAAATCCACACGAAATACTCATTAATAAAATAGGCATATCATTAGGAGGAGGACGATTAGCTTAGTGGTAGAGCGCTGTCTTCACACGACAGAGGTCGCAGGTTCGATCCCTGCATCGTCCACAAAGTATTGACTTTTTAATAATTATCTATTATAGTGTTTCAACAAATTCTTTAACAAAGAGGAGAGTGTTGATGGGTAATTATCACAAGCCGTTGGTATTTCTCGTCGTATTCATTATGCTGGCTGCTGCGCAAGCCTTATTTGCGTAGTTTCTAGAGCGTTGGTGTTGGCCTCGTCGCGTGTTGCGGCGAGGCTTTTTCTTATCCACAGAGAGGAGGGAGTATGGAAGTATAAATGCTATAATGACCGCAAAGGTCAACAATATTCTATTTTTATATTTATAAGTTTAACTCATATATATTATGACAAATAGCTTTGCAGAACAGAGTGTCATGGCGTTTCAAACCGCTCTTACGACGCTCGCAGGTGGGCTTGCAAGTTTTGTGCCTCGTTTGATCGTCGCACTTTTTGCTTTTATTGTCCTTTGGATTGTCGCGGTGATGTTAGGAAAATTAGTTGAGCAAATAATGAAAGCTCTGAAGATCGATTCTTTATTAGAAGGCGTTGGCATGGAAGAGCCTCTTTCGCGCGCTGGGTATAAATTAAATACCGGAGCATTTTTTGGCGGACTTGTGCGCTGGTTTTTTATGGTGCTTGCCCTTCTAGTCGCAGTTGATATTTTGCAACTTACTGCAGTTAGCCAATTTTTAGGTGATGTAGTTCTAGGGTACTTGCCGAATGTAATTGTTGCAGCTGTTATTGTGGTTGCAGCGGCAGTGCTTGCAGATGCGGCGCAAAAAATTGTACGAGGTACTGCTCAAGCGGCTGATATGCCGGGTGCGCACTTCATTGGCGCGGTAGCAAAATGGTCAATTTGGACATTTGCGATTCTTGCAGCTCTCTATCAGCTCGGTATTGTAGGTCCGCTCATTCAGACGATTGTGACGGCATTTGTTGCAATGCTTGCACTCGCAGGTGGTCTTGCGTTTGGTCTTGGTGGCAAGGAGCACGCTTCTCAATTTATCGAAAAGATGAAGAAAGACATGCGTTAAATTCTATCTTTTTGATAGAAACAAAAAATCCCCGTGCGGGGATTTTTTGTTTTAAATAAACTTGAAATATAAAAAGCAGAAAAAGAAAAACGCCTCGCGCGATGTTGATTGCGCGAGGCGTTGATGCTGATGTCGTGCTTGGTTACTTTGAGGGACTAGTTGCTCTGTCCTCGGTGATGGTGGTTTACGGGCCGTGCTGGGATAAGGCATACTATCCAGCCGATCAGGCATCCCGTAGAGAAGATCGCCCAACTGAGCTTGCTCATGTTTCCTTTCGGTGTGACGTTGAGAGCGATGTCCGAGAGGCAGAAAGCGTAGAACCACTGCATGGTTTTACTCATGTCGAAGTTCCTTTCGTTGCGCGACTACGGCATCGGCGGGCAAGGGTGACTTGCAAGGATACAAAGGGATCCCATCATCAGTGAAAGACCGAGCCACAGGATGATGTTTGCTTTTCGGAGTTTGTTGTATTGAGGGCTACAGCCACGAAGCTCGGTATCAGCGATCTGGTACATCGAAGTGGCTCCGATGGCACAGAGGCCAGTCGCGATCGCGAAAACGATCAAAATCATAGTAGTGGGCATTTCCATGGCTCCTTGTCTTGGCCGCTCGAAGGCGGGCGTTTTTCGAGGTTCTTCGAGTACAATTATACTACATACTATATAAAAAGTCAAGCATTCAAAAAGGGTTTCCAAAATTCGAAAATTAAGGGTAACCTTCGATAAAATTTAAGAAAAAAGAAAAACGCCGTGTACAGATTTTTGTAGTACAGGGCGTTGGTGTGTCTTTTGTTTTTAGGGTATTCGTAAGCTCTCGAAGGCAGCTACGCTAGTTAATGCGAAACCCATTGTGAGAAACAAAAGCCCTAGAAGAAATAGCGACAAACTGGATTCTCGCCGCAATTGTTTTTTTGTATCGGTGACTAAGTGAACAGTACCCAAGATAGTCAGAGACATCCCAAAACAGAAAAACAGGAAAAAGATTGCAAAAAAAATAAAGTCGAGCGTCACTTTTTACGGATTCTTTGGTGGCTTGATGAATATAGCAACCAAGGCCATGGTGACGAGCAGGATGCAGACGTAGCGACTTCCAAGAAGTGCTGCTAGATCGGAAGAGCGTCGTG
>CAYIZO010000021.1:0-8929 GCA_964368005.1 uncultured Candidatus Saccharibacteria bacterium | reverse complement strand
TTGCTAGTCTGGTCAAAAAGCCAGATTCAGCGCATATTATTCCTTCGATATTTGATGCGCGAGTAGCGCGTGCCATCGCGCGTGCGATGCGGTAGCGTGGTATACTAAAAGCAATGCACGAAACGATTAAAAATTTTCCAAATCAATTTTCGTATGTGCCAGAAGTTGTACGAGGTGAAAAGCTCGGCGCGTATGGGCGTGTAATAGTCGCGGGCATGGGTGGCTCAGGGCTTGCCGCGCTACTACTCAAAGCATGGAAGCCTGAGTTACCACTTTCGATTTATCAAGATTATGGGCTTCCAATTATTTCTGACGGGTATCACGGCAAAACTCTTATCATTGTGAGTTCTTACTCTGGTAATACCGAAGAAGTAATCGATGTTTTTACAAAAGCAATCGAAAAACAAATTCCAGTTGCAGTTATCACTACAGGGGGCACTTTGGGTGAGCTCGCCGAAAAACATCAAACGCCTTTAATTTTACTGCCAAACACTGGTATTCAGCCGAGGTCAGCGAGAGGGTATAGTTTTATGGCGCTATTAAAAATGTTAGGCGATGATGCAAACCTCACGGAGGCGGCAGGTATTGCAAAATCATTAGACGCAATGCGATATGAAGAGCAAGGGCGTGCACTCGCAAGCTGGCTTTCTGGTGCGGTGCCTATAATTTATTCATCGCGACTCAATCATGCGATCGCGTATAATTGGAAAATAACCTTTAATGAGACTGGCAAGGTTCCTGCATTTTGTAACTCGTTTCCAGAATTAAATCACAATGAGATGGCGGGCTTTGATGCACATCAGCTGGTTGGGCGATTTCGCTTTGTTTTCTTGAGAGATTCTGACGATAACGATCGAGTTAAAAAGCGTATGGAAGTGCTCGAAAGTTTGTATCGCAAGCGCGAATTGCCAGTCGAAAGTCTTGATTTGCATGGCGCCTCGCGTCTTGAGCGAATTTTTTCTACACTGGTTATTGCAGATTGGGCGGCGTATCATTTGGCGGTACGATATGGGTTTGACCCCGAAAATATGCCAATCGTTGAAGAATTCAAAAAATTAATATGAGTAAATCTATATTTCAAGCATCGCGAGCATACGCGATAATGATTGGCATTGTATTCGTTATTGTCTCTGGGTTTCTTATGTATGGCTCGCGGCATACTGTTTCAAATGCTCCCATAGCGCCTCCATCACCAGAGCCCAGTCAAATCACAAACCAAAATCCACCCGCACAACCAGTAGCGCTTGATCAAAAAAATCCTCCTCCAACCCCAGTAAGTACCAGCGAGCTTGCAAGTATTAATATTACGCAAGTCGCGCTGAAAGATGCTGACTTGCGAAGCGTCCTTCAAAAAATAGGTATTCAGCCTGCAATGCAAAAGCTTGTCCAAGAAAGCAACGGTTGTTCAAAATACGATTGCCATACCCAAGCGCATAAAATTGGTCGTATTGGATATGAGCTATACAAAGAAAAAGCATTTCCATCGTGCGATGCATCATGCCATTCAGGATGTTATCACGGAGCGATGGAATGGTTTTTGACCGAAGAAGGTACTTCAAACCTGCCAGAAAAAATCGACGGTATTTGCAAGCTCTTCGATACAAGTTTTGGGTTATTTGAGTGTCTTCACGGGGTTGGTCATGGCGTGCTCGCATACCTAGATTATGATTTGCCAAATACGATTAAAGAATGCCGGTCGTTAAAAGACTCATTTGCACAAACATCATGTTTTGGAGGGGCGTTTATGGAAAATGTAGTCACTGGCCAAGGCCAAGGAGTCGGTAAAGTAGACCACGAAACGCCGTGGGTTAATAAAACTGATCCATTATTTCCATGCAATGCCATTGATCAAAGTTATGAAGTCCAATTTCAATGCTATCAAATGCAAACAAGCTGGATGCTCACACTCGCAGGGTATAATTTTGACACAGTTGCATCGCAGTGTCTGAAAGCTCCAGAAAATATGATTACGGTATGTTACCAAAGTTTTGGTCGTGATGCGGCGGGCAATTCACTTCGTGATCCAAAGAAAATTCTAGATATTTGTAAAAAAGTTCCCGCACAAGCAGATTATTATGACAGATGTATCACAGGAGCTATGAATGTTATTGTAGATTTTTGGGGCCCAGCGCTCAAAGGTCAGGCGAGTGAGTTTTGTAGTATGCTTGATCCAGCTCATAAACAGAATTGCTATTCAGGACTAGCAGGTCGTCTTCACGGAGTATTTAAATCGCCTGCAGATCGTAAAGCTATTTGCGATGGTTTTGAAAAAGAATTTCAGAATTTGTGCGCTTCGTAGATTCACGCATTGTTATTTATAAGGTGTCATCGTACAATATATTTATCGTATGATTAAAATTGTCGAAATAACTTCACCAGGGTGTACCCATTGTGCAGCGGCAAAAAAACTTCTCGAAGAGAAGATTCGCCCACAATTTCCTGATATTGCTATAGAATATATAAGCGTTACAACTCCTGAAGGGCAAGCGCTTGTAGGGCAGTACGGCATTATGTCTTCACCGGGTGTTATCATAAATGGTGAATTGTTTTCGATGGGCGGGCTTGATGAAAAGAAACTCATCGATAAGATAAAATCGTTGAAATAGAAGATAGTATTTAGAGCTAGTACTTGGTGGTGCTAGGTTTTCTTATGTTTTTAATTGACTCGTATAAAATAAAAAAAATTGCCAAAAAAAATCGTGGAGCTTTTGCCTCTGCGGATATTCCTGCAGGCACCGTGATAGGTGATTATCTTGGCAAGTTAATCCCCGACGCAGCAGAAGACGAAGAAAAGCAGGGGTTATACGGGATGCCGCTTAATGGCGAAGTGATGATATTGGCAAATCCTAAAGTTGTTGGTATCCACTTTATAAATCATTCGTGTACTCCAAACACTGCGATGTATCCTGCGGGTGATCACACGATATATTTTGCTACTCGAAAAATATTACACGGTGAAGAAATAACAGTTAATTATCTTTTGGGGCAGCCTGATAAAACATGTAGTCCATGTAGACATGCGTGTTATTGCGGTGAAGAATTTTGCCAAGGTACGATGCATTGCGCTGAAAAAGACATTAATAGCTATCTTGCCTTTGAATCGAAAGTTCAGAGAAAGCAAAAAGGTATGTATAAAGCGATTGGTCGCCAGAAAATAAACGAGATACTAAAACCACTTACAAAATATCCGGAAATAGTTTTAGATTATCCAATCTATCCTCTTTTTGCCTCATCAAAAAAGTCAGCGCTTTCATATCAAGATACTCGAATGCCTAGTCGTGATCACTTGCGGTCACTCATTCGAACGACTGGCCGGGCGTGTCATTTTCCTCGGCTTGGGGTTACCGTGACTGCAGTAAAGCACAACACCATTCATGCTCGTATCTGAGCCAAAATTTTTAACTTCTCCTGACGTATTGTATGAGGTAGCGGGCAAGTCTATTGCGCTTTATGGGTATGCGCCTGAACACAATGTGTATGATTATAAATATGCGATCGATGAAGACACCGACAATATATTTGTAAGTTTTGATGATAATATGGGGATTCTCGCAAAAAAAGAAAAGCAGGAACCCATATGGTGGATGCTCGCAGAACCACTTGCACCAAGTTCAAAACGAGTTGAGATACTCGTTATTTTTTTAAAGAATATATTTCAAGCTCAGGGCGCAGTTCAAGTGAATCTTGAGTTGATGGAAGATACATATAAGGCATTTATTGAGGCTTTGCCTGGTAATCTTCAAGCTCAAGAGCCGTCAGAAATACTTACCGCGCCAATTTTTGAGCTTGATCAATTTGATCCAGAGTTACGAGGTAATAAATATAAAAATATTCGTAGTTTTGTCCGGCAATATCATAAAGCACATACGATAGAAATTCTCGACGCTACAAAGCTTTCTATAAAAGATCTTCTTGATTTTATTGCTCGGTGGCGTATGGGGCGGACTGCACAAGATGAAGCTCTCGACGAGTATTATATGCATATTGTGAGAGAGAATTTTTTGGGTTTTGATACTGCTCGTGCGGTTATATCTGATGGGGTTATTGTAGGGCTTAATGGCGGTTGGCGGGTACCGAATGGTGGCCAGTATTACAAGGCATTCGGGTTACATGATTATTCAGATCGCGCACTTGGTGATGTTATGATGATTGAGGAGCTTTCGTGGCTTAAGCGAGCTGGGTATAAAAAAGCTGACTTCGGCGCAGGTAACAAAACATTAACTGATTTTAAAAAACGCTTTCATCCAAATTCGTATTATACGGTTTATGAATTCATAGTTGAGTCTGCGCCTACATCAAAATGAAATTTATAACTGATAGAGAAGAAATAAGAAAAACTCTTACTGAGGCAATCCGTCTATATGGGTATGCTCCTGAACATAATGTTGATTGGTTTTTATGTGCGACTGAAAAAGGCGCAGAACCAGCGTTTGCTTGGTGGTCTGACGGGTCAGGGCTTATGACTCACAAAAAAAATGCTGATTTTTACATTTTTTCAGAGCCGGTAATGCCTGAAGATATTTCAGCAGGGCGTATTGTTGAATGTATAGAAAAAGTTTTTGAAGATCCAGAAATTAAAAAAATATGGTTTGAGCTTCGCACTCCAGTTCGAAAACAGCTACTCAAAGTTTTGCCAGAATCAGTTAAGGCAAATTCTATAAATTATTCTCTGACTTGGCCGGTTATGGATATGAGTTCATTTGATCCAGCTTTGCCCGGAGGGCACTACAAGAGCATACGAAACGCAAAAAACAGTTTTTATCGTGATCATAAGGTTGAGGTGACAGAGGCAAAAAGCAGAGAAAAATTAGAGTTACATGCATTAATAGACTCATGGGAAAAGGCTCGCAGAGCATCAGACAGAGCATACCCACATACTTTTCATAATCTCGTCGATGCTGATTTTATAGGGATGAGTGAGGCGAGAGTTTTTATAGTTGATGGAAAAGCACTCGGGTTAAACGCAGGATGGCTTATGTCGAATTCAGATTGTTATTATGGAGCCGTCGGTTTACACGATTATTCTCAAAAAGACTTAGGTCTCATGTTGTATCTAGAAGATCTTTTATGGCTAAAGTCGAAAAATTATCGCATTGTTGATATGGGCGGAGGAGAAAAAGCATTAACAGTATTTAAAAATCAATTTAAACCCAATCATTGGTATAAAACATTTGTTTTTTCTGTTATTCGACGATAAAAATCTTTTTGCACTCTTGTAATCTTGTGTGATACTTCTACAATAAAAATATAATGAGTGATGAGCAGAAATTCTGTAAAAAGTTTTTGTTTGTATCGTGGGAAAGTTTAAGTGGCGATCTTGCGTGGCAAATACTTAAAGAAGGAAATGAAGTAAAAGTTTATATATCAAACTCTGATGATCAGGATGTCTATGATGGATTTCTTGAGAAAGTTTCTGATTGGAAGGCACACAAAGATTGGGCCGATGTTATTGTATTTGATGACACTGGGTTTGGGCGTGCGGCTGATATATTGCGTCGTGAAGGAAAGCTCGTGGTAGGCGGTAGCGTTTATACCGATATGCTCGAAGAAGATCGTGAGTTTGGGCAGACAGAAATGAAGGCTGTCGGTATGAATACATTGTTGCACTCAAATTTTACTGACTTTGATATAGCGATTCAATTTATAAAAGAAAATCCAGGTCGATATGTATTTAAGCCGTCGGGAAGTATTTCTTCCGACCAGAAAGGTATTTTATTTATTGGGCATGAGGAAGATGGTAAAGATCTAATCGAAGTGCTTGAGCATAACAAAAAAACATGGTCAAAGAAAATTAAAATTTTTCAATTACAAAAATTTGCTTCAGGGGTAGAGATTGCAGTAGGTGTATTTTTCAATGGTATTGATTTTATTACTCCAATTAATATTAATTTTGAGCATAAAAAATTATTTCCGGGCGATATAGGTCCGTATACAGGGGAGATGGGGACGTTGATGTTTTGGGCAGAGACAAACAATTTATTTCGGGCAACGCTTGAACGCATGCTTGAGAAGCTGCGAGAATCAAAATATGTAGGATATATAGATATTAACTGCGTCGCAAACGCTAAAGGTATTTATCCTCTTGAGTTTACAACGCGCTTTGGATATCCAACGATCAGCATTCAGATGGAAGGAGTTGCAAGCCCTTGGGGGGAGTTTTTATATTCTTTAGCAAGGGGAGAGAAGTATGATTTGAAAACAAAGAAAGGTTTTCAGGTCGGCGTTGTAGTCGCGGTCCCTCCGTTTCCATACGATGATCGCGCAGAGTTTAGTATTTACAAAGACTCGTCTATACTTTTCAAAAAACAAAATCTTGATGGCGTGCATTTAGGCGATGTAAAGCTTGTTGACGGCGACTGGCATTTGGCGGGCGAGTCAGGTTATGCTTTGATTGTGACGGGTTCAAACGGTACGGTGGAAGAAGCTCGGCATCAGGCGTATCGACGTATAAAAAACATTATGTTGCAAAATATGTTTTATAGAACAGACATTGGTTTAAAATGGTATCAAGAATCGGACCAGCTTCAAACGTGGGGCATTTTATGAGGCAGTTTCCTATATTTAAGGTTGCCACAGGGCTTTTTGTGGCATTTTTTTTGTTTTCAGGATACGGCTTAGGAATTATATTGCCCCCCATACCAACAAGCACTGAGCCCCTGCTTATTAAGCGAGGAGCAAATGCTGAAGATATTGCAATATCTCTAAAAAAACAAAATGTTATTCGGTCAAAACACTTTTTTGTTTGGGCGGTATATATAGGTGGTATTGAAAATCGCTTGGCAGCTGGAAAGTTTATTTTTTCGGAGCCAATGTCTTTATTTAATGTTATACGACTTGTCTCGGCGCCGCAAAAGGAAACGATGATTCTTGTGCCAGAGGGTGCAAATTCCATTGATATCAAAGAATCACTTGCGCGAAATAATATGCCAGCAAGTGCTTCTTTTTTACAGATAGTGAAAAAATATAAACCAAAGGAACACTCATTTTTAGCCGACATATCGCAAGAACAAGCAATTGAGGGATTTCTTTTCCCTGATACATATCGTTTTTATGAATATGCTGATGCCACAGAAATCATTGATACAATGGTTGAAAATTTTTCAATAAAAATTGAACCATTTATGCTTGAAATAAACTCGAGTGGCAAGTCTCTTTACGACATTATTATTCTTGCGTCAATCCTTGAAAGAGAAGTGCAGACGCCTGAAGATAAGGCTTTGGTAGCAGGGATTTTAGAAGCGCGGCTTGAGAAAAAAATGCCTCTCCAGGTAGACGCAACGCTTGCATATGAAATTGGTAAGGGGAGTAAAGATTTAACTCTCGATGATTTAGGTCGTGATACGCCATTTAATACCTATGTACATAAAGGACTTCCCCCTGGGCCGATTGGTAATCCAGGACTTGAGGCGATAAAGGCAGTGCTTCACCCAACAGTTTCTCCGTATTTGTTTTATCTGTCAGACAAAGAAGGTATTACTCGGTATGCTCGTACATTTGATGAGCATAAGAAGAATAAAGCAAAATATTTAGCTGATTGATGAGCCTGCGGGAGCTTCTCGCTCAGGCACCAAGAGTATAGGAGTATCTCCGTGCGCGGCAAGCACCATACCTTGGCTTTCAAGACCCATAAGCATTCGTGGTGCAAGGTTTGCAACAATAACAATTGATTTTCCTACAATATTTTCTGGTGCATACGCGAGACCGATGCCTGCAATAATTTGACGAGTTTGAGGAGTCTCGTCGCTTGCGACACCAAGATCAACTTCGAGCTTTAATAATTTTTCAGATTTTTCAACACGTTCTGCTGAAAGAATCTTTACCACTCGCAGATCTATCTTTTTAAATTCATCGTAATGTATTGTTTCCATAGAATAAAAAGAGTGTATCAGTTTTTTAGATAAAATAAAACTCCCTCACAAAAGTGGGGGAGTTTTATTCGGTATCGGGCTTTAAACGAAGAGGCCGGCTTCGATGCTTACAATAAAAGTGACAAAAGAAAGCGCGAACCAAAATACAAACGCTTCAGTAAATTCGATTCCAGGTTTGTGGTGACTTATAGGCTCCCGTAGCAAGGATTGGATATGTTGTGAGCCAAATGTTTTTTCATATGTATCAGGACTTCCCATGTACATTTCGCAACTATCACAAAACAACAAGTCATTTTTCTTCCCAAGACCAATTATATTACAAAGTGGGCAAAGGGGATTAGTGCCACTCAATACTTGTTCATTCATTTTGATATTGTACCATAATTATATAATATTGCAAGTACCTCGGCAAGACAAAAAACCCCTTGTGTGGTATAGTTTTTATCACAATGAGCGCTAAAAAGGTTTATGTAGCAATGTCTGGAGGGGTGGATTCTTCGGTTTCAGCTGCCTTGTTAAAAGAGCAGGGTTTTGATGTATTTGGTGTATTTATGCAAGGTTGGGCGAATCCACGGTTTGATTGTAAGTGGCAAGACGAACGACAAGATGCTGCACGTGTGGCGGCTCAGCTTGAAATTCCTTTTCGTACGCTAGATTTTTCTCGAGATTATTATGAGCGCGTAGTTTCTTACTTGCTCGAAGAATACCAGAGGGGTCGTACTCCAAACCCCGATGTGATGTGTAATAAGGAAATTAAATTTGGTCTGTTTTATCAGTGGGCTATGGCGCAGGGTGCGGATTTCGTAGCGACAGGCCATTATGTCAGAAAACAGAATGATACATTATGTATTGCAACAGACAAAAATAAAGATCAAACTTATTTTTTATGGACACTGACACCAGATATTATCAAACATTCACTTTTCCCAGTTGGCACATACATAAAATCGCAGATACGCGATCTTGCGCGTTCATTTAATCTTCCAGTCGCAGAGAAAAAAGACTCCCAAGGAGTTTGCTTTATCGGTGAGGGGAGTATGGTAGATTTTTTGCGCGACCAA
>CAYIZO010000020.1:0-9201 GCA_964368005.1 uncultured Candidatus Saccharibacteria bacterium | reverse complement strand
GGGTGAAAAAATGCTAAAAGATTTTTATACGAAAAATCCACCGTGGACATTTCGAGTAGTAGACCTTGAATCACGCTTTGAAGCAGTTATTGAAGACTCTGTATATAAGACGAGTCATACGCTCGTAGGCTCAATTGATCGCATTGATAAGCACGACGATGAAACTTTTGAAATTATCGATTACAAAACATCCCGTAAACTGCCTTCTCAAGAAACGGTCGACAATAATATGCAACTTGCTATTTATCAAATCGGCCTTCGAAAACGCTGGCCACACATCCAACCCGAACAAATTAAACTCACACTCTACTTTGTAAAATCAAATGAAAAACTATCGACTACCAGAGATGCTGAAGCACTCGCGGCTACTGAAACTAAAATTCTCTCACGTCTCCATACAATATAAGAAAAAACAAAAATAGAAGATTTTCCACCTACCCCATCTGCACTTTGTGAATGGTGTCCTTATAAACCTATGTGCCCTGCTTGGAGTCATTTATATAAAAAGCCTGAGGAAAAAATTGAGATAGAAAAAGCAATTCACGAATACTTTACTTTAAAATCTGAAATCGATGAACGAGAGCGACGGCTTGGATTTATTGCCGGCTCAATTCGCAGTTATCTTGAAATAGAAAAACTTGATCGCATCTTTGGACCTGATGGCACTATTTCTCAGAGCATACAAGAAAGAACTGGTTGGGATTCAGAAAAAATTAAAACAATACTTGCAAGCAATCCAATTTTAAACGACATACTTGTCGTTGATACAAAAAAAATAAAAAAAATATTTGACCAACTCCCCTACCTCACACAGGAGCAATTAAAAAATGAGGCGCGCATCGTCAAAAAGTTTGTCATGCTAAAAGCATCAAAGAAGAAAGAACAAATCCCAGGCGAGTAAAAATAATAACAGCCGGCAGGAAAACTTCGAGAATTCGAAGTGAACCTGCCGGCCTTGTTTCTGTTTACGCTTTTTGCTTCCCACGCACAATGATACTCGGCTCCGAGAGAAGTCTCGCGGATTCACGAATCGGATCGTTGTCACCAGCGTGCTCGAAAACACACTGGGCGAGGCGCTGTCGGATTCTTGCGCCTTCCTTGGATTTCCCGAACCGCGCGGTGTTGGCAATCGCCAGAGCGGCGTCATGCCCCGCTTTTAGAAGATTATAGACTTGAACTCTGAGCTCATCGAGCTTCTTCTCTAGTTGATCAAGTCTTTCTACCGCCGAATAGAAATTCCACTTGTCTGCCGTTGCCGGATGCAAGAGGTCGAGAAAACTCGGTATCGCCTCCATCCGTATCGCCACTTTGTCGAAGCCTCGGCAAAACCACAGAACATCGGTCTTTGAAGTATATGACGACGGCGTGACGCGGCGTTCAATAGTCTCAAAACCAAGGCACTGCTCCTCGAGCGCAAACTCAATGGAAAAGGAGAAACGACGATATATGAAACCTTGCTGTCTCCTCCATCCATTAAGCGGAGCGTTTACCACGCGCTGTATTCCGTCCAACATTACATGCTCCTCGAGAGATCTCTTCTCTGGCGCTTCAAGAATGAATCCATTTCGCCTCGCAATCATAAGTAGCTTACACTTTCCATCAGCCTTGAAGCCAAGTACTGCTGTGTAGCCCCAGATATGAATGCGAATCGCCTTAAAAAAAACTAAGAAGGCGATTGTCCCACAAACAATAATGAATGCCTCCCAGAGCAACCTCTCATCTGGGAATTTCGTCGGCTCGTATATTGTCCGGAAGACTACTGCGAGAATCGCGCATGCGATGCCCATTGGCATAAGACTCCACGCACTACTCGCTCTCTGAATCTTATCTCTCTCTTGTTGCGTCATCATTGTCTCCTTTTCCGAGTTCTGGTGCTGTGACCAGAAGTGGGTAGCGCTGTGGGACAGTCATCCTGCAATAATCGCAGACATTCCGGCCGACACGCCAAGGAAGTTAATTTACAAGGTACAAGCCACGAGGCGTATTCCTAGTGCGCATTAGATTATGCCACGTATAAGCATTATTTGCAAGTAGCCGACAACTCATAACCCGCTGCCTTAGCATCAATTGCCGACTCAAAATATACCCTATTTTCGAGCTTTATACGGTTTGCTGCCTTACATCCCAAGGGGTAATATTTTGACCCATTTTTACTAACAATAAACTCCCCTTTTGTACTAGAAATAGCCTCCCCTGCCCCTATCTCAAAAGCTTTTTCTTCAATTTTTATGGGGTATTTATAGCTTGTTTTCGAATATAAAAGACCACCACCAACTAGCGTTAAGACCGCCAAAATTGCAAAAATAACCCAGAATATATCGTTTTTATGAGCCTTGATCTTTTCTTGGATATCGTGTATCATGGGGTGCATAGGAAATTTATAGCACTAATATGGCACATACCAAAGCGGGTGGTTCTACTAATAATAACCGCGACTCACAACCTAAATATCTCGGCGTTAAAATCTACGGTGGCCAAAAAGTTCAAATTGGCTCTATTATTGTTCGTCAACGAGGCAGCAAGTTTATGCCCGGCGTTGGTGTTCAGAAAGGAAAAGATGATACACTTTTTGCCATGAAAGAGGGGGTTGTTCAATTTACCGACAAGCGTAAAACTCATTTCGACGGCAATCGCGTAATGCGAAAACTCGTCAGCGTTATATAACTCTAAAATCAAAAAACAAACAAAAAATCCCTAGATCATAGGGATTTTTTGTTTAAGATTTTTTATTTTTTATCGCTGCTTTAATAAACTCTCTAAAAAGCGGGTGTGGCGATAGCGGGCGCGAAAGAAATTCTGGATGAAACTGTACGCCAAGGAAAAAAGGATGGTTTGCGAGCTCTGCGATTTCAACAAGCTTGCGTTTTGGGTTTATGCCAGAAATAATGAGACCTTTTTTTTCTAACCGCGGAAGTAATTTATTATTCACCTCGTACCGATGACGATGACGCTCTTTTATCTTGTCGGTTTTATACGCATATGCAGCTATCGTGCCGTCAATCACTTTACAATCATAACTCCCGAGCCGCATTGAACCACCATATTTTTTTTCACTCAATAAAACTTCTTGCTCAGGCAAAATATGAATAACTGGATATGGAGACTTTACATCAATTTCTTCGGTGTGAGCGCCCTCCATGCGCGCGACATGACGAGCAAACTCTACAATCATCAACTGCATACCATAACAAAGCCCAAAATATGGAATTTTTTCATGACGACAAAATTCAATAGCCTTAATAATACCCTCTACGCCACGCTTACCAAAACCCCCCGGCACTACAACGCCATCATACTCTTTTAATTCTTTAAGAGTTTTTGGATCTTTCTCATACCGTTCCGCATCAAGCCATACAAGCTCGGGCTCGTATTTATGGAACCAAGTAGCGTGTTTTAATGCTTCAATCACTGATATATATGAATCCGAAAGCGAAAAAGAGCCCGTAGTAAAGTATTTGCCCACGATACCGATGCGTACCTTTGGTTTTGACTTATTCTGAATCACATGGACTAAACGCTTCCACTCTTTTAAATCAGTACGTTTCTTTTTGAGCCCAAGTTTTTTGAGAGCGATAGTACCAAGTTGATCTTTTTCAAAATTAAGCGGTACTTCGTAAATTGATTTAATATCAGGAGCCGAGATTACATCTTCTTCCCGTAGATTGAGTGCAAAAGATAGTTTTTGTTTACGCACTTTATCAAGAGGCTCTGAGGAACGAGCAAGAATAATATCTGGCTGAATGCCCGCAGAGTTAAGTGAGCGTACTGCATACTGCGTTGGCTTTGTTTTCATCTCTCCGATCATTGCAGGAATCGGTAAATAACTTACCATGACAAATAAAATATCGCCCGGATAGCGAAGCTTTAAAATGAGAGCTGCTTCTAAGAACAGAAGATTTTGATATTCTCCTATCGTACCCCCAATTTCTACAAGTAAAATATCTGCCTTATTTGCTTTTTGTGCTTTTTGAATTCGCGAAATCACTTCTTCGGGAACATGCGGCACTACCTCAACACATTTGCCACCGTATTCGAGGTTACGCTCTTTTTGAATCATCGCTTGATACACCATCCCCGTCGTCATATAATTCACACGGTGAAGTGACGTATTAAAAAAGCGCTCATAATTTCCAATATCTTGATCACATTCTAATCCGTCATCGGTGACGAATACTTCACCATGCTCAGTGGGATTCATGGTGCCCGCGTCCACATTAATATACGGATCAATTTTCATTGCCGAAACATTAAATCCATATGACTGTAAAATTTTACCGAGCGATGCAGTGGCTACCCCCTTCCCTATTCCTGACATCACTCCTCCTGCGACAAAAATTATTTTACTCATGAAGATTCACTTGGACTTTCACTGATATCAAGTGTTCACCTAGAGTTACAGTAACTATATGCTCCCCAAGAGATTTAAGTGGGGTACCTTTTATGCGGTCCTTCTTAATCTCACCAAAGCCATGTTTTTCTAACGTAAAAGAAATATCTTTTGCATCTACTGCATCAAATAAAACACCTTTCTTGTTTGCTTTACGACTAAACTCTAGGGTTTCAATTTTTAATCTTTCGATAAGAATTGCGAGTGTTTCTTTTTTTTCAATTTGTTTTTTTTGAGTTTGGGCGATTTGTACTTGTGCATCACGAATTGCAGCACTATCAGCAACACGAGCAAGGCCTTTCGGAATCAAGAAGTTTCGCCCGTAGCCATCCTTAACATCGACAATTTTACCCCGCTGCCCTATACCTGCCACATCTTTCAAAAGGAGAACTTTCATATACTAACTGTTTAATGAGCCTTTAAATATTCAATTGCTTTTGCCATTTGAGGATCCTCTCCCTCCTTTAAATCATCGGGGATTTTTACTTCAATATCAGGGGAAAGACCCTCTTTTGAAATTGACTTACCGTTAGGCGTCAGCCACTTAGCGATAGTAATCTTTAGCGAAGTGTTACTCGTAACTTCTTCGAGTTGCTGAACTGAACCTTTCCCAAAAGACCTTTCCCCAATAAGAACGCCTTTTTTGTGTTCTTGCAATGCTCCTGCAAGAATTTCTGAAGCAGACGCAGAGCCTTGATTTATGAGTACAACTGTTGGAATGTTTTCGAGAGCTTTTCTGCCAATGCTTCGATAATAATCAGGCTCACCTTTTTGGTAAGCTTCTTGCGCAACCACTTCACCTTCTGGAATGAACCAGCTCGCAATTTCAACCGCCGAGGAGAAAAATCCTCCAGGGTTTCCACGTAGGTCAAGAATAAGTTTTTTCGAATCTGAATTTAAAAATTCACGAACCGCATTTGTAAACTCAGCGCTTGAGCTTTCAGAAAAGCTTGCAAGACGGATAATAAAAATTCCATTATCGCGCTTTTCTGTAACAATTACTGGGACACGAATCGCATCGCGTACTACCTCCACAACTCGAGGTTTGTCTTCCCCATTTCGTAATAAAGTTAGTGATACTTTTGTGCCTCGTTCCCCACGGATCTTATGAACTGCCTCGTCAAGCGTAAGATCATTAGTAAATGTATCGTTTATTTTTAGTATTTTATCGCCGGTTTTTAACCCAGCTTTCTCTGCTGGAGACCCTTTGATAGGCGCGATGATAGTTAAAATATTTTTACGCATCCCGATTTCTGCACCAATGCCAGAAAACTCACCTTTGATTTCATTTTTAAAATCTTCATTGTCTTGAGGTGGGAAAAATACGGTATACGGATCGCCAAGACTTGCAGTCATACCTTGTATAGCGCCCCATACAAGCTTTTGACGATCGAATTTTTCATCACCAATATGTTTTTCTTCTAACAGTCTCCAGGCTTTCCAAAATGGATTAAAATCAATTTCTGCCTTTGGCTCATCAGATGTCTGGCCAAGAACTCCAAGGACGCGATCCATCTCAGGACGCGACGAATGCCCAAACCAAGCACCAGCAGTAAAGGAAGCTCCAACAACAAAGAGCGCGACAATTATAATAAAAAAAGAATTTTGGCGCTTCAAATCATACATACTTATCTCCTCAAGTATCGCAGAAAAATACGTTGCCGGCAAGCTAGCATCTTGGTATTATATACACATGGATAAAGTTGCATCACGCCATGTTACCTGGATAGATATTGAAAACCCAACAGAAAAAGATATCTCCGGACTTGTAAAAAAGTTTCCTATTCATCCGCTCGCAGTACAAGAAATTCTCAGTGTCACCTACAGACCAAAACTTGAAGACTTCGATGATCACCTCTATCTAGTACTACACTTCCCAGTATTTGACCCTAAAACTAACGCCACTGTTAGTCGAGAGATAGACTTTATTATATTCCCATATAATTTAATTACAGCGCACTACGATGATATCCCTCAACTAGATGGCTTCCAGCAACTTCTCGCCACACACGAGGCTTTGCGCGAACGAAAATTCGGCTCTTCGAGTGGACAACTTCTTTATAATATTATCAGCCAACTTTTCTCAGTCTCTCTAAAAGAACTCGATAAAATTGAAGATCGAATAGATATCGTGCAGGATAAAGTATTTTCAGGCAAAGAAAAAGAAACGCTCCAAGATATTGCGCACTTGCGTCGCGACCTTTTAAACTTCCAAAAAGCTCTTAAACCTCAGCAAGCGATACTTAATTCTTTAGCAGAACATGGTCGACATTTTTTTGGGCAAGATATACTCCCCTACTTCAATGATATCAAAGGTGAATATATACAAGTATGGAACTCTGTCGAAGACCTTCGCGAAACGCTTGATGTAATTTACGAAACAAATATATCTTTACTTTCCGCAAACACAAACGATGTTACAAAAGTTCTCACCGCATTTGCGGCGGTACTTCTCCCCGCAACACTTATAGTAAACATCTTTGGAATGAATATAGGCGACATACCATTTGCCTCAAACCCTCATGCTTTTTGGATTGCCCTTGGGATTATATCTATATCCTCACTCGTCATCTACCTCTATTTTAAAAACAAAAAATGGTTCTAAAGCTCTTTAATACACTTGGGCGAGCAAAACAAGAATTTAAACTCCAAAAAGGATCGACGGTAAAACTCTACACCTGCGGTCCTACAGTATACGCGTATCAGCACGTTGGTAATTATCGCACCTATCTATTTGAAGATACTCTCAAACGAACACTCCTTTTAAACGGTTTCAAAGCTCGTCATATCATGAATATTACTGATGTAGGACACCTTACATCAGACGCAGACGATGGTGATGATAAAATTGCCAAAGCCGCAATCAGAGCCCATAAAACTGCTTTTGAAATCGCTCGACTTTATGAAGACGCCTTTAAATCAGATTTAAAAGAGCTCAATATCTTACCTCCTACAAAGTATGTTCGTGCTACCGAGCATATAAAAAACCAAATCAAGCTCATTAAAACACTCGAAAAAAAGAATTATACGTATAAAACTTCTGACGGAATTTACTTTAATACTTCAAAGCTAAAAAACTATGGCAAACTTGCACCGCGAAGCATAAAAGGTCTACGCGCCGGAGAGCGCGTTGCTGTTGGCGAAAAACTTAACCCTACCGACTTTGCATTGTGGAAATTTTCATCGCCCTTTGCGTTAAAGCGTGATATGGAATGGGCATCACCTTGGGGCATAGGCTTTCCAGGCTGGCATATTGAATGCTCTGCGATGAGCATGAGATATCTCGGCTCAACGCTCGACATTCACTGCGGGGGCGCCGACCACATACAGATTCACCATACAAATGAAATCGCGCAAAGTGAGGCTGCGACCGGCAAACCATTTAGCAAATTTTGGATGCATGCAGCTTTTCTCACTATCACGGGTGAAAAAATGGCAAAATCATCACCTGAGACAAATATACTCGTAGCAACTCTGCGCGAACGTGGATTCAATCCTCTTGATTTTCGATACCTTTCGCTTGGTACACACTACAGAAAACCCCTCTCATTTGGCTGGGAAGCTCTCAAGAGTGCTCGGACTTCACGCTTAAAGATTTTACAAGCGTATCCAACGCTCCCCAAAAATCCACAAAAAATCGAAACCTCATTAAAGAAAAATTTCTTGAAGCAATAAATGACGATCTCAATACATCTCGTGCGCTTGCTATCTTTTGGAAAGGAATAAAACAAGGTGCATCACAAAAATTTGTCCTTTGGTGTGACCACCTGCTCGGCTTAAACATCCAAAATGAAGTAAAAAACGCCGAAAAAGAACCTGACAATATCACTCTAAACATAAAGGACTTACTGGAACTTCGAGAGACTGCCCGCACTCAAAAAAATTGGCTCGAAGCAGACGCTTTGCGCCAAAAAATTACACGACTAGGCTACAGTATAAAAGATACGCCTCAAGGTCCTTTGCTCACCAAATTATAAGACACAGTTTATAAAGTACTTGTGCGCTTGTTGGCGTTGCAAAACCAAGAACCCCTCAGGTAGCATACACATATGGCAGAACAGCTTAAAATCCCCCCACACAGCAGAGATGCTGAAATGGCAGTACTCGGATCTATCATGATCGATCGAAATGCTCTCGGAAAAATACTTGACGTATTAAGTCCAGAAGATTTTTATGTCTCAGAGCATGCAGTTATTTACCGCGCTCTCGTCGATTTATTTGAAAAAAATGCTCCCCTTGATATTCTTGCTCTCCAGGGGCATCTCGAAGAAAAAAACCTCCTTGAACGTGTAGGAAACGCAAGCTATCTCACAACTCTTGTAAACTCTGTTGTAAGCCCCGCAAGCGTTACGCATCATGCAACCACCGTCAATAAAAAAAGAGTACTTCGTGACCTTCTTTCGGCGTCACACACCATTAACGACCTCGGGTATCAAGAAGATAAAGATATTGAATGGCTTCTTGATGAAGCAGAGCGCAATATCTTTAGTATTTCGCAGCACTCTCTACGACAAAAGTTTTCGCCCGTTCGTGACGCTCTTGCAGAAGCGTGGGAGCGCATTGACTCACTTCATAAAGGCAACGGTGTTGTACGAGGCGTCCCCACTGGCTTTGAAAAACTTGATAATTTAATTTCAGGATTCCAAAAATCTGACCTTGTGATTATCGCGGCTCGTCCCTCGCTTGGTAAAACATCTCTCGCGCTCGACATTGCTCGTAATGCCGCCGTTCAACATAAAATTCCTGTCGGAATATTTTCTCTTGAAATGTCCACCCAACAACTTGTCGATCGCTTTATTGCCGCAGAAGCACAT
>CAYIZO010000019.1:0-9763 GCA_964368005.1 uncultured Candidatus Saccharibacteria bacterium | reverse complement strand
CACTCTTTCCCTACACGACGCTCTTCCGATCTCATTATATGCACAGACAAAAATGCTTTCAGAAAAATATTACCTTGAGGATGGAGTAGACGCTATCATACTTCGTTTTGCGACAGTGTATGGGTATACCACGAAGCCACGATTTGATCTTGTAGTAAATGCAATGATCGGTACAAGTTTTTTTGATAAAAAAATTCTTGTAAATGGTGGAGAGCAGTGGCGACCATTGGTGCATGTAAAAGATGTTGCGCGCGCAATATATCTTTCGATTATTGCAGAAAATCCTCGTTATCGTGTGCTCAATGTTGGTTCGAACGCACAAAACTTTAAAATTGCTGATCTTGGGAATTTGATCGGTAGTAATTTGAAAGACATTGAGGTTATTCATAATACTGAAAGTCTCGATACTCGAAGTTATCAGGCAGATTTTTCTCGCATTGAGTGGCAACTTGGCTTTAAGGCTGAATATACGATTGAGCACGCAATAGAAGAATTTTATGAAGTGTTTGAGAAGAAATTAATACTAAATATGGCAGAAGATGAATATTACCGTATCAAATACTTAAAGAAAAATTATCACGCAGTAAGCGAAAGTTCATTCTATACAAAACTAGGGAGACGAATATGAAAAAAGAACGAAAGATAAATCTTACAAAACCGTGGATTGATTCGAAAGAATTGCGTGCCGCAGAGCGTGTATTGAAGAGTGGGTGGCTTATTCGTGGACCACAAACAAAACTATTTGAAGATGAGTTTGCGAAGTTCATCGGCGCTCCACATGTAGTTGCAACCAATGGTTGTACGATGGCTCTATATTTAGCTGTAAAACAAATGAATCTGCAGCCAGACGATGAGGTAATCGTACCAGCACTCACTTGGCACGCTACTGCGAGCGCGGTGATCAATGCAGGCGCAAAGCCAGTATTTGCTGATGTGCGACTTGAAGACTGGTGTCTCGATCCAGTTGATGTGCGTCGTAAAATAACTCATAAAACAAAACTTATAATTCCGGTGCACTTCGCTGGGCGTTTTGCGCAAGGGTTTGAAAATTTTCCGCTACCAGTTGTTTTTGATTCGGCGCACCGTATTGAGAAGGGCGATTTCATGGGGACTGCAAGTTGCTATTCTTTTTACGCTGTAAAAAATATGACGACTGTTCGTGGTGGCATGATCATTACTGACGACGCGAAGGCGAGCGAGCGGCATCGTATGGGATGTCATGGTGGTATCGCGAAAGATACATTATCGCGCTATCAGGGTGCCGGCGGTTTTAGTGCTTCTAGTTTTTACTATGAGGTCGATTACCCAGGATGGAATTTTGATATGACTGATGTTGAGGCGGCGATTGGTCGTGAGCAGCTCAAAAAATTAGAAAAACTAAATAAGAAACGCAATGCAATTGTTGTCCGTTTTAACAAAGCGTTTGGCCTTTCAAATACGGGGAATCATCTCTATCCAATCTTGGTAGAAAATCGTGATGAGTTTTTGGTGCGTATGCGCGAAGCTGGTATTCAGTGTGGGGTGCATTATTTACCACTTCATACCATGAAAGCGTTTCGTCCATATGCAAAAGGAAAGTTGCCGATGACTGAATACATTGGTGCTAGGTGTGTCAGTTTGCCATTATATCCGGCGCTTAGTCGAGATGAGGTAGATTTTATTATTGCAAAGACTAAAGAGTTGGCTGTATTTTCCAAAAAATAATTTTATGAACTCAAAGCCTACAATTACAATTGGTATCCCAGCCCACAATGAAGAGGCGACAATTGGGATTTTTCTTGACTCATTGCTTTCTCAAAAAATTGAGAGTGGCGTGCTTGAGCGCGTAATTGTAATGCTTGATGGTTGTATCGACCGTACTGAAGAAAAGGTTCGTGAAGTAATGGCGCGCGATTCGAGGGTGGAATGTATGAGCGACAACGAACGAATTGGCAAAACAGAGAGGCTTAATAGGCTTTTCCAAATAAATAAGAGTAATTTTTTGGCAACATTTGATGCTGATCTTTTTCTAGATCGTGATTGTGAAATTGAAGAAATGCTTAAAGAATTTGCGAATGACAAGGTCGTACTTGTATCAGGCCGCATTTTACATACGCGACCGCGCGGAGGTTTTGTAGCACAGGTCTTGTATATGAACTATGTAATGTGGCATGACGCTACAGACAGGCTTAACGGTGGGGATCATATTCACAATGTGTATGGCCAGGCAAATATGCTTCGTCGTGATTTTGCTCGCAAAGTTCAGTATCCTGCGGATACCACGTGTGATGAAGGGTATCTGTACATGATATCAAAAAAATATGGTGAATTTCGCTATGCGGTAACAACCCGTATTTTTGCTATGCCGATATCGACAATTGCAGACGTGACGGTAGGCATACCTCGCTTTTTAAATGAGCGTTTTGATTTAATCCCATTTTTTGGAGAGACGGTACTCGATCAATATTATGTTCCATTCCAAGCAAAGGTGCGTGCGATCCTTCGTTTAACAATGAGACATCCGATATATGCGATGGGGGTTATCGTATATAACCTTACAACAAAGCTGCTTTATATAAAGGGTAAAGGACTAGGATCATCGATTTGGGATCAGGTTTGTTCAACAAAAGATCCTGCAAAGATGGAAGTGCAAAATTGTGTTCAAGAAGAAAGTCTTCCGCGCGAAAAAATTTCTGTGACTGTCGGTATCCCTGCATATAACGAAGAGGCGAATATTAAACGACTCTTATATAATGTTTTAAATCAAAGAGAGATTGGCTTCTCACTTGACGCGGTATATGTTATTTCAGATGGTAGTACTGATTCAACGGTGTCAGAGGTGCGCACAGTAAGCGATCCAAGAGTTAGACTCATCATAAACGAGCAAAGGCGTGGTCAAACTCATGCACAAAATATGATTTTTGCGCTCGCAAAATCGGATGCTGTTGTTATTCTTGAGGCCGATACTAATCCGCAAGGTCTTGAATATATTGCAAATCTTGTAAACCCAATTCGTAAAGATTCCAATGTTGGGCTTGTGCAGGGGGGTGTGCAGGTCTTGCCAGCACAAACATTAATTGGCCGTACATATAGAGCCCAAATTGATACTTATTATTCTATGCTAAAAAAGTATGAAGGTGTGCTTGAGTGGGTTTCGACTGGTCGTGGTGGTCGTGCTTTTTCATCTATTGTATATAAAACGATGCTGTGGCCAAATGCAGTGCCTGAAGATTCATATGCACTATTATGGTGTCGTGATCGCGGTATAAAAAATGTTTTTCAAGCATCAGCGGTTTGTAATTATCGATGTTCGGAAACTATCTCTGATTTGAAAGTCGAGCAAGTAAAAATTCGAAGTGGCAGAAAAGCTCTCGAACGATATTTTGACTTGCTTTCGATACAAAAAGTGTATGATCGACCGTTCAGTTTACGTATAAAAATGGTTGCAGCACTTATAGTCCAAAGTCCTTTTTATGCACTTTCTTTCTTTATTGTAAAAAGTCGAATGTATTTTATGAGTAAAGACGGTCAGTTCAGCGATTTTTGGCCAGTAGCAGTTTCTACAAAAAAACACTAGATTTTATGACTACGATACACAAAACAATTTCAATCGGCATTCCGGCATATAATGAAGCTGAGAATATTAAAGATTTGCTTACTTTGTTAGTGAATCAAAAAACAAAGCGAGGAACTATCTTTGAGATTATTGTTGTGTCTGATGGCAGCACTGATGATACGGTTAATATTGCAAAATCTGTTAAAGATTCGCGCATTCAAATCATTGCAAATAACGAACGTCGGGGGTTAAATCCAACGCAAAATGAAATTGTTCGTAGGGCAACGGGTGACATTCTTGTACTTCTCAATGCAGATGTTTTGCCAGTCGGGGACTTATTTGTTGAGGATCTTGTAACTCCGTTTTTTGAAAATAGCAAAATCGGTCTTACGGGCGCAGACACAATTTGCGCGCGCCCACTCGGGTGGTTCGAGGCAGTGATTGTGCGGGGGCATCAATTACGAGTGCATATGTATCGCGCTATTAATAAAACAAATAATTTATATCTTTGTCATGGTCGTGCTCGTGCTTTTTCTCGAGCGCTTTATTCTCAGATTCAATGGCCCGAGGAGTGCCCAGAGGATTCCTACTCATATCTTTTTGCGATTAGCAAAGGCTTTCAGTTTGCGTATGTGCGCTCTGCAGAAGTCATATTTCGATCACCGACAACTTTTCGTGATTATGTAAAGCAAAATCAACGATTTGCGCGTGGCAAACAATTGCTCTCAGGGCATTTCTCTTCGGCGTTTGTTAAAAAGCATTTCCATATTCCGGCAGGCTCTTTCGGACGTACATTAGTGGCGTATAGTCCTCGTAAGCCATTTACAACAATTGCATACGGAGCGTTGTTTTGTATCGTTCGATTATTTTATCGTGATTATACATCAGATGATATTCGTCATGATGTTTCAATGACAACAAAGAAAATCAACGTATGAAGAACTTCGTAAAACAGGTGCCCCAAATACCACGCGTAACCGTTGCGTTAAGTGCACTCAATGAGGAGCGCAACATTGAGGCTTTTTTGTCGTCTGTTCTTGCCCAAAAAGAAGAAGGCTTTATTTTAGATCGGATACTTATTATTTCTGACGGCAGTACTGATAATACAGCAAATGTCGTACGAAATATCGCGTCTTCTAAGATTGAATTACGAGAAAAGACCGAGCGCATTGGTAAATCATCTCGTCTTAATGAGATCTATCAAAGTGTTGACTCAGATATCATTGTTCAGTCAGATGCCGATGTTGTGTTTGCTCATCCTTTTGTAGTTCGCGATTTAATCAAGCCAATTGTTGAGAATGAATCAGTGATGTTGTGCGGGGGGAATCCTACGCCAGTAGAAGGAAAAACTTTTACAGAGCGTGCAGTTAATTGCACATTTAATACGTACGCAGGATTTCGTAAGCGTGTGCGTGGTGGCAACAATCGGTTTTCAGCAGATGGGCGCTTGCTTGCACTTCGTAAAGATTTTGCACGTAGTATTCATATACCAGAAAATATGATTGCCAATGATGCATTTGTATTTTATGTATGCGTGTCGCGTCGTCATCAATATCGCTTTGTTGAGTCTGCTCGGGTTCATTTTCGCTCACCTCAAACATTGCGAGATCATATTGTTCAAAATACTCGATTTGTTGCAATGCCTTCACGTATGAGCGCATATTTTCCTATGGAATTAGTTCTTACTCAAGAACATATACCATTTATCACTTATATTTCTTTTCTTGCTGGGGAATTTTTACGTCATCCAATATATTGTGGGTATATATTTATCATTAACCGTTATTGTAAGTTCCGAGCATTTTTCCTTGAGCGGAGTCTTAATGCTCGTTGGATTCTTGCGAAATCTACAAAACAGGTAGCACTTCCAGGAGTAGCAAAGACCATTCGAGTATTGATCCCAAACGCGACAAGTGCACGCAATGTTGGCGATTATGCAAACCTTTCAGTTTTGCTAACTATAATAAAGAAAAATTTTCCCACTGCACATACTACAATTCATGGCGTAGATACTCATTTGTTACCGCATGACTCGGCAGATATTCTTGATGAAACTCTGTATAGTTGGGCAGTATTTCAAAATAAAAACATTTTCGTGCGACTGGGTCGGCTTTTTCTGCTTGGATTTTTTTATATTGCTATGAATCTTGGTATAAAAGTTGGTAAACAAGATGTATCGCGTGGTACGCTTGCCGCTCTTCTTAGTGATTATCAAAATGCTGACTATATTTTCTTTTTAAGCTCTGGTTCTTTGCGCTCGAAGAAGGGCGTTACGCAGACTTTGAATTTATTGATGCAACTTCTTATGATGAGTGTTGCAAAAATGAGCCGTGCAAAAACTATTGCGATGCCATTTAGTTTTGGGCCGTTTGGTTATTCGATACTTGAGCGGATGACAGCTCGCATGCTTTCAAAGTTTGATATTGTCGCAACGCGAGGGGAAGTATCATATCAAGCACTTACTAAACACGGCTTAAAAGATGTGGTTAGATCAGTTGATCTTGCATTGCTTCTTGAAAAGAAAAATATAAAAAAGAGTATACAACCGAAGACTTTAACGCTGGGTTTTACTCTTCGAAATTGGCTTCCAGAGTCTCAACAAATAGCTTTTGAAAACTCAATTATGAAAGCTATGGTACAATTTGCTCATGAGACGAATTGTGTCATCGCACCGATTGTACAAGTGCATGCGCCCGAGTATGGAGATAACGATGCGAGTGTGACAGAGCTGGTAGCCACAAGATTGAAACAAAAAGGAGTTCGAGTTCTTGAAATGAAAACCATTAAAAATGTAGATCATGCAAAAGAAATATATTCAGGCATCGACCTATTGCTTGGCATGCGTATGCATTCAAATATACTCGCCGCTACAGAGAATACTCCATTTGTCGCAATCGCGTATGAGCACAAGACTGAAGACATAGCGCGTATTATTGGTCTCGAGGAATACTGTATATCGTGTGAAGATGTTACTGCCGAGCGCTTAGTTGAATTGCTACGTGGAGTATTACAAAACACTGATTCTTTGAAACGCACCATGGATGGCAAATTGGGCGAAATGCGTATTCGTGAATGGGAGCGTTGGGCGACGCTCTTTACACCAACACCGGCAATATAAACATGAAAAAAGAAAAAATTATTACAATTATATTTTTTATTTTTGTCGCGTTAGTATTGATTTTGGGTATTCGCGGTATCGTAGGGAATCCAACGACTGAAACAATAAATAATCCAATATGGACAAGTGATGGACCGCTTGAGCTTTCTCCTGACCGCGGACGGTTTTCTCTAATGTATTCAATCGCAGAAGATCACTCAGTAAAGTTCTCATTACCAATAGCACGATTTACAACACCTGACCTTGGTATATCTCCAAAAGGTGAGTATGTGTCACTTTTTGCTCCGGGCGTTTCGTTTGCGATATTACCTGGGTATTACGTAGGAAAATTATTTGGAGTTTCGCAAGTGGGCGCGTTTGCGGTTATCGCTCTTTTTGCGCTTTTTAATGCAGGATTGATTCGTGCAATTGCAATGCGACTCGGTGCAAGTATATATGCTGCAAGTTTTGGAGCGTTGGCATTTTTGTTTGCGTCTCCCGCGTTTGCGTATGCGGTGACACTGTATCAGCATCATATTTCTACATTTTTAATTCTCTCAAGTATGTACGTCTTATTGAGATGGCGTGGCTGGTGGGGAATCTCGTATATATGGTTCGCTATAGTGTTGTCGTTGTCGGTTGATTACCCAAACTTGTTTTTAATGTTGCCTCTTGGCGTGTGGGCGTTTTCGCGTGTAGTATGGTTTGAAAAAGATTCACATGGATTTCAATTTCAGATTTCGTTATTAAATATTTTGACTGTTGTGAGTGTTGTCTTGCCCCTTGCTTTTTTCTTGTGGTATAACGCAGCAGCAAACGGAAGTCCGCTGCAACTGTCAGGCACATTAAAGCGTGCAGAAGCTATCGATGAAGCGGGTAAGCCTGTACAGCCGCAACTTGCTCGTATTTTAGGTCTTGCAGAGTTAGATCCAAATCGTAAAAAAACAGCTATTGGATTTTTTCATTCAAGAAATTTACTCAATGGATTTTATACGCACTTTTTAAGTCTCGACAGAGGAGTTGTTAATTTTGCTCCGGTAATGCTTCTAGGCTTTTTTGGGCTCTATTATGTTTTCAAAAAAAGTATAACTGCAGGCAAGGTTTTAGTAGGTATCATTGGTTTTAACGTTTTATTGTATTCAATGTGGGGTGATCCGTACGGCGGATGGGCTTTTGGTTCACGCTATCTCATCCCATCATACGCAGTACTGGGTATTGGTATCGCGATGTTGCTCGAATACGCAAAAAAACAGTATATTATATTGCTCGTATGTATGGCTCTATTAAGTCAATCAGTATGGATTGGTGTATTGGGAGCTGTGACTTCAAACCGCAACCCACCGCAAATTGAAATCTTGGCAGTGGAAAAAATCTCAGGGCATGAAGAAAAATATTCTTTTGATCGTAACGAGCAATATTTAGCAAGTAATCATTCGAAGTCTTTTGTATTCAATACGATTGGATATCGGTATATGAATGCGCCTACGTATCGCGCGTTGATTGCAGGTTTAGTGATTGCCATGTGCGCATTGTTACTCGGAGGGCTTCTTTTCGATAAACAAAAGGAGAAGCAGTATGAGTAAACATTATTCAGTTGGGTTTTCGATATCTACTGATAAGATTCAGCGTTTTTCGGTATTTTTTGAAAGGCATGCAATGTTTTTTTTGTCAGTCATACTTTCAAGTGTTTCGTTGGTTGCGTTTATGGTGTACTACTTTAATGGTTTTGGTCTTGCATATAATGATGCGCGAAGCCACCTTGATATTGGTAGACGTGTGGTAGAAGGGTTAAAGCCGGGGCTCGCGCAGCTTGGAAGTGTATGGTTGCCACTGACGCACGTTTTAATGGTGCCAACGGTTTGGAGTGATTTTATGTGGCACACGGGACTTGCGGGCGCCCTTCAATCAATGATCTCGTATGTAGCTACAGGATTGTTGATTTATCTTTTCTTGCGCGAGCTTGGCGCAAGTATGATTGCACGTCTTGTGGGCGTTGCTATTTTTGCATCAAACTCAAATATCTTGTACTTGCAGTCAACCGCGATGACTGAGTTGCTGTTGCTTGCGACAATGACAGCCGGCGCATACCAACTCCTTTTGTGGTACAAGAGTGACAACATAGTTTTTCTTATTAAGAGTTCGTTTTGGATAATGTTATCGACGCTTGTCCGATACGACGGGTGGTTTTTGTTTGGGTTTGCTGCGTTGTTAATTTTTTTCTATACGATATATCAAAAAGGGTATTGGGTAGCTGAAGGTACGGTCGTGCTTTATGGAACGCTTGCAGGGTTTGGGATTGGACTCTGGTTTTTGTGGAATGCTTTAATTTTTAAAGACCCCTTATATTTCATTTTCGGACCGTATTCTGCCCACGCTCAGCAAAGCCAACTCGAGGCTGCAGGAGTTTTGGCGACAAAAGGTGACTGGTTTCTTTCACTTAAATTTTATGTATATGCATTGGCATATAATTCGGGTGCGTTTACGACAGTGCTCGGGTTTATCGGTGCTTTTGTAATGTGGTTTAATCGTCGTGAAAATATTCGAGTACGCATTGCATCCGCAGCACTTATTGCGCCATTTTTATTTAATATCATTGCGTTGTATTTGGGGCACTCAGTCCTCTTTATTCAAGGTCTTTCTGGAGATACGTGGTTCAATATACGCTACGGCGTTATGATGATGCCGTCGCTCGCAATTTTTATTGGGTATTTAGTTGATAGAGTACGCCCTATGAGAGGGTTGATTATCGGGCTTTTATTTTTCGTAATGTTCTTCAGTATTACGAGTAATGATATAGTAACGATTGATGATGCTCGCGTAGGTTCGAGTCAAAAGAACGTTACCGAAGTATCAAGCTGGCTTACTCGTCACGCGAAAGACGAAAAAGGATTTGTGCTTATTTCTGCTGCGTCGCACGATGCAATTATTTTCTCATCAGGGTTACCGATGAAGAAATTTATTCATGAAGGTACCGGTGCATATTGGAAGAGTGCGACCGAAAGCCCTGATCGTTGGGCCCGCTGGATTATTATGCGTACATATTCAGAAGATGATTCCACGTGGCGATTTGTTAGTAGGTCATCGGGTTTTGAACGATATAATCTTGTGGGGACATATCCATTCGCGGATAT
>CAYIZO010000018.1:0-9933 GCA_964368005.1 uncultured Candidatus Saccharibacteria bacterium | reverse complement strand
GCGTCGTCGGTGAAGTACTTGGTAAATACCACCCACACGGTGACGCGCCTGTATATGATGCCCTCGCTCGTATGGCTCAAACTTTTTCAATGCGCTATACGCTTATCCAAGGTCAAGGTAACTTCGGATCTATTGATGGCGACTCTCCTGCTGCGATGCGTTACACCGAGGCTCGCATGTCACGAATATCCGACGAACTTTTAGCTGACATCGATAAAGAAACCGTTGACTTTATGCCGACTTACGACGGCTCTCGCGACGAACCAATGGTGCTCCCGAGTCGCGTACCAAACCTTTTACTCAACGGCTCTTTCGGTATCGCTGTTGGTATGGCAACCAGCATTCCTCCTCATAATCTCACCGAGCTCATTAATGCTACGACGGCACTTATTGATAATCCAAAATTAACAGTTGAAAATTTAATGCAGCATGTTACGGGCCCTGACTTCCCAACAGGTGGTCTCATTTATAACAAGCAAGATATCTACCAAGCATACGCAACAGGTCGTGGTGGAGTTGTTATGCGGGCCGAAACTGAAATTATAGAAAAAGGGAAACATTTCGGTATCTTAATCACTTCTCTTCCCTTCCAAGTAAACAAAGCTGAGCTAATCGAAAAAATTGCCGACATGGTTCGTGAGAAAAAAATCGAAGGCATAAAAGACCTCCGCGATGAATCCGACCGCAAAGGACTTACCATTGCAATCGACCTGAAAGCAGACGCTTACCCACAGAAAATTTTAAATACCCTCTTCAAGCATACTGATATCGAAAAAGTATTTCACTTTAATATGCTTGCGCTTGTCGGTGGCATTCAACCACAAACCCTCACACTCAAAAGCTATCTTGAAGAATTTATATCTACACGACTCATTGTTGTCGAGCGACGCACAAAATATGATCTTCGCATCGCTGAAGAACGAGCTCACATACTAGAGGGCCTTAAAAAAGCGCTCGACCACATCGACGAAATAATTTCTACAATTAAAAAATCTCGTGATCGCGAAGAAGCGCACAAAAATCTTATTCAGAAATTCAAACTTTCGGCACTACAGGCAACTGCAATTCTTGAGATGCGCCTACAAACTCTCTCAGGCCTTGAACGCAAAAAAGTTGAAGATGAGCTCGCAGAACTCAAAACACTTATTAAAGAGTTAAAAGCAATTTTGGGCGATCCAAAAAGAATTCGCCAAGTAATCAAAGATGAATTAAAAACCATAAAAGAAAAATACGGCGATGAAAGAAAGACTCGCGTTGTAGAATCAGGCATTACAACAATCGCCATTGAAGACATGATCCCCGAGGAAGAACAAGTTGTCCTCATGACTCAATCGGGTTATTTGAAACGTGTTCGTCCTCAAGAATTCCGTGCTCAACGCCGAGGAGGCAAAGGAACAGTTGGTGGTGAATGGAAAGAAGAAGATATTGTCTCTCAATTTGCAACAGTGGGCACACACGACACCCTTTTGTTTTTTTCATCAATCGGCAAAGTATACGACATAAAAGCCTATGAAATCCCAGAAAGTTCACGTATTGCCAAAGGCAAACCAGTTGTAAACTTCCTTTCGCTCGGTCCAAATGAAGAAATAACTTCTATCTTACCAATACCAAAACAAAAGAAAGGATCTGCAACCTATTCATTGGTCATGGCGACAAAAACCGGTATGATTAAGAAGACGGACTTTGACTCGCTGACCGATATTCGCAAGTCAGGAATTCTCGCGATGAAACTCAAAAAAAGCGATGTACTTGGATGGGTTCGTATCGTAGAAAAAGGTGATGACATTATGATGTTTACTCGCCGCGGACAAGCAATCCGCTTCGCTGAAGGAAAATTGCGCGAAATGGGCAGACAAGCTCAGGGCGTACGAGGTATGAAAATTTCGTCAGGAGATTTTGTTATCGGTTGCGAAATCGCTCCCAAGACGAACTCAAATCTCGAAGTATTTGTCCTCAGCGCTATCGGATATGGCAAGAAAAGTAAAATTCAAGAATTCAAAACTCAATCACGCGGTGGATCAGGAATTAAAGCAATGAATACTTCGGAAAAAACAGGAACGCTCGTTAGTGCATCTATCCTCGATGGATCGGGCGAAGAATTTATTGCAATAACTCAAAAAGGTAAAACACTTCGTACCTCCATCAAGGAACTCCCCACTCTCAAGCGAGCAACACAAGGTGTGCGTATCATGAAACTAGAACCCGGAGATCACTTAAGCTCCGTAGCAATACTTTAAAAAACATTTATTCTATGCAATCTTTTCGTACCCCAGAAGAAGCAATCGATTCGATGGATTTCTATGGGGCAATGCTTGTTGCTGATTTTGGCTCAGGTATCGGATATTTTGCGATTCCAGTAGCGAAAAAAATTGCAAAAGAAGGCGTTGTATATGCATTTGATATTCAAGAAGCACCTCTTGAAATTCTTCGTAAAAAAGCATCATCGTCACATCTGTATAACATCCAGACCATGCGTGCCGATCTCGAACGAGCAGGCGGGAGTAATCTTATGCAAGAAAGTATTGACCGAGTCATTATCGCAAATATTCTATTTCAAGCAACGCAAAAGCAACAAATTCTACACGAAGCAGTTCGAATACTAAAAAAAAGTGGTAAGATTATAATAGTAGAGTGGGATACGGCTATCGTACAATTTTTTGGTCCACGAGGAGAGGCTCGTCTATCAAAAGAACAAATTGAAAAACTTCTAACGCCGATGGGATGCGTGCTAGAAAAAGAATTCTCTATCGGTGACCATCACTCAGGATATGTGTATATAAAGAAACAATGAATAGATTTCAAATAATTGTAACTATTGCCTCAATCTTTGCCGCCATAGCTGCTTTGGGGTTTTTTGCACTATCAGGAAATAATTCTGGTGGAGGTGGAGTCAGCGCTACATCTCTAAAAATATGGGGCACTGAAAGCACAACAGCTCTTAGGCCTTTATTTGAAAAATATGAACGACTAACAAAAACATCTATAGAGTATAAAGAACTTAATAGCTCTACATTTAATTCTGAGATTATTGAAGCCCTCGCTTCAAGTGATGGCCCTGATGCAGTCATTACTGATATTGACTGGATTAGAGAAAATAAAAACAAACTCGCCTCTCCAGTCACACAAGCAAATATGATCGCAGTCTTTAAGGATACCTATGTTGACTTTGTAGGTTCGTCTCTCGTACTAAAAAAAATCGATAAGACAAAGGAGAAGCCTGAGGAATACATTATTAGCTACCCTCTTTGGATTGATCCCATCGTGCTCTACTGGAATAAAGACATTTTTAATGCAGAACCAATAGCACTCCCTCCAAATGATTGGGACGAATTTATTAAAATCTCAAACAAACTCAGACGTACAGATGCCGGTGGATTTATTGAACGCGCAGGTGCTGCGCTTGGACGTGCAAAAAATATACCTCTTCACAAAAAAATACTTTCTCTTCTAACTCTTCAGCGCGGTGCAAACCAACAAACAAGCCTATTTAATTCAAATGAGACAAAAAAACACCTCGAGTCCTCTTTGCGTTTTTACACTGATTTTGTAAACCCCGACCGATACTATACTTGGAATGCCTCACTTCCTGAACCGCGAGATTATTTTGCCGCAGGGAAACTCGGAATGATGCTCGACTATATGTCTGCCTCTGAAAGTATCAGCAAGAAAAATTCACATCTATCGTTTGGCGTCGTACGCGCACCTCAACCGAGCGCATCAGAAATTCCAATTCATACTGCAAATATTATAGGGATTTCGGTGTTTAAAGTTTCAAAAAAAGCTCCTGCGGCATTTGTATTCGCGACTTGGCTTTCGGGGATTGATGCAGGTCGCGACCTAGCGGTAAGCCAAAACGTTGCTCCTGCCAGGCGCGACTTACTGCGCGATAAGCTCATCGTCGCAAAACCTTTTTTCCAAATCATAAAAGAAGAAAGTCTTAACGCAAGATATTTACAAGACACCTACCCTAGCGCAAGTGCTGAAATTATTTTTGATATGATTGAAAATGTCGCAGATGGTCAGCAAACTATCACTGAAGCGATTAATGAAGCGGTAAGAAAAATGGATCGCTTTGAAGCCGCAAACAAACAATGAGTAAAAAATACTTTTTTTTACTTTTTATTTTAGCATTACTCTCTATAGCTCCATTTGTCTCCGCCGCAGGCATAGCACCATCTGACCTTGTCCCCCAAGGATGCCAAGCTGGTTGTCCTTGTTCACTTTGTGATCTCTATACACTTGGACGAAATATTGTAAATTTCTTACTATACGGCATTGCCATCCCTATTGCAGCCGTAGCTATACTTTATGGTGGAGTGATGATGCTAATCTCTGCTGGAGATCCCAAGAAGATTACAGACGGTAAATCTGCAATTAGCAGTGCAGTCATTGGAATCGCTATCACATTCTTTGCGTGGGTAATAATCAATGCCCTCCTTTCAACAGTATTCTTTCAGATTGGATTTGTACAAGGCATGCTTGATTGGAATAAACCTCCGACATGTACGGGTGGCGGGGGTGGGAGCTGTAATACGAACTTACCTACAAATCCAGGCGCACTTGCAACTGGAAATTTAACAAACGGAGCATGCCTCGTCGATGGTTATAATATTTGTGGGAATGAAGCTTTAGTTGATGGCTCGGGATGTCCCCCAGGATTTATCGTATCTCCTACTGGAGAAGGTTGCTCTTATGACCAAGACCCAAAAGATTTTACGGGACTAAAAAGCAAAGTAGCCGCCTACGACGCTGCTATACTGGAAGCAGCTCAACTATATGGAGTACCTCCCGAACGCATTCGAGCGATTATAATAGCAGAATCAAGTGGCGTCCCAGGAGCGCAACACCAAGATCTTGATGGTCAATCTTCTTATGGTCTTATGCAAATACGCCCTGACACCGCTCGCGCTCTCGATCCAAACTTACAGAATCTTTCTGATGCCCAAATCGCACAACGCCTTCAAGACCCAAGATACAATGTTCAGCTTGGCACAAAATACTACGGACGACTCCTCAATCAATATGGAGGCGACAAAGATCTTGCCTCAGCTGCATATAATGGTGGCCCTGGGGCAAACCTCCCGAGCAGAAACTGTGACGGTCAACGACGATGGCAATGTCAGTGGGATAACGACGCTCATACAATACCAAACACTGGGTACCAAGTAACTCGTGACTATGTTGAAAAAATCCGAGCTATGGAAGGAGGCCTCCTGTAGACTCAAGCATTAAATGCACATACAATAAGATATGGGGAAGTTCTTTTTGAAAATATTTTTTGTCGCCCTTTTACTAGTTGTTGGCTTTACAGTCTCCGCCGCAGGCATAGCACCATCTGACCTTGTCCCCCAAGGATGCCAAGCTGGTTGTCCTTGTTCACTTTGTGATCTCTATACACTTGGACGAAATATTGTAAATTTCTTACTATACGGCATTGCCATCCCTATTGCAGCCGTAGCTATACTTTATGGTGGAGTGATGATGCTAATCTCTGCTGGAGATCCCAAGAAGATTACAGACGGTAAATCTGCAATTAGCAGTGCAGTCATTGGAATCGCTATCACATTCTTTGCGTGGGTAATAATCAATGCCCTCCTTTCAACAGTATTCTTTCAGATTGGATTTGTACAAGGCATGCTTGATTGGAATAAACCTCCGACATGTACGGGTGGCGGGGGTGGGAGCTGTAATACGACCCTAGAACCAGCGAAACCTATAGGCCCTCCTCAAACTCCCCCCGTAACTTGTGGTCAAGCGCCTTTTGTCTGTGACCCAACAGAGACTGTAGAAAACTGTGCAATAGATTGTAACAAGCTTGGTGTCTGTGGTAACAAATCTTGCGAAGGACCGGCAGAAGACCCCACCTCCTGTCCCCGTGATTGTGGAGGTAGCGGGTCACTCTCTCATGCCGATGCAGCGGCACAACTTGCTGCAGCTGGAATTCCAGTTGTATCGACAGGAAACTGTAGTAATCCAAATGTTTCAACTTGTACAAGCCTTGATGGAATGCCCCAATCAGCAATAATAGAAATAATAAACATTAAGAACAACTGTGGTTGTAGCGTTTCGGTCACCGGCGGTACAGAAACCGGTCACATAGAACACGGTGCAGGTAGGGCTATAGTTGACCTTAATGATAATCCCACGCTTAAAGCTTTTCTTGACGCAAACCATTATAATTATCTAGATGAAGGAGACCACTTTCATGTACGCCTTTAAAAAAATACTTTTTATATCGATATTGGTACTACTTACAACTGCTTTTGTGACACAAGCCGCAGCTCTTTCGTACGAAACAATGCTTAATATAAACTGTGGCGGCACTGGAAATAGTATCCCAGAATGCATTCGAGCACTTGTGGAATATATAATAAGACTCGCTCTCCCTGTCGCAGCAATCTTTATAATCATCTCAGGCTTTTTGTTTGTGACGTCTTCGGGCGATCCTAAAAAACTTGAAACTGCTAAATCGACCCTCACCTGGACGATTATCGGTCTTGCTATCGCCGTAGCAGCTTGGACTCTATCAATCGCATTCACGACATTCTTTTCGGAGCTTTAAAGCCAAAAAAATGAATATCCACAAGCAAACTCGCAAAAAAGTCACTTACCACGCTATACTATGGATAGCGTTACTTTGTATTGCTATAGGCGTCAATGTTCAAGCTGCCACAACCCCATGCGACCCTTCAAAAGATTTTTGCAACAGCACTCAATCTACTGAGTTTGTAGATATCTTACAAGGAATCGCTGATTGGGTCATATTGATCGGTATTCCGGTACTTATCTTCTTTACAGTTCTCTCTGGTATACTCTTTGTAACTGCTCAAGGGAATGAAGAAAAACTTACTCGTGCACGGCAAGTGTTAACATGGACAGTAGTAGGAGGTTTTATTATTTTGGGAGCATCAGTCATCGCCGAAGTAGTAATAGATTTCGCAGAAAGCCTCTAGAACGCCTAGAAAAATTAAAGTATAAAAGGTCGAGTACGCTTAACCTTAATTAAAAAGTCACTTTTATTTTAAAAAACTAATTAACATTATGAAAAAAATTCTCATTGCATCATTAACTTTTGTTCCTTACGTTGCTGCAGCTCAAAACCTCTCCACATCTATTGGGACTATAAATACTCTCATTACAAGCCTTATCCCCCTTTTAATAACTCTTGCAACTGTAGTATTCCTCTGGGGTATCGTTCGCTATGTAACAGCTGGTGGAGATGAAGAAAAATTAAAAGAAGGTCGTAATTTGATGATTTTTGGAATTATCGCTCTTACCGTTATGATTGCGGTATGGGGTATTGCAAAACTACTCGCCAACACATTTAATGTAAATGGTACGGGAGTCCCAACTAACATTGGAACTTTTTAAGGTCTAACCGCTTATTCGTAAACACAAAACTCTTGCCTAGTGCGAGAGTTTTGTGTTTTAAGGCAACAAATACTACAATAAATATATGAGAAAAATTCTAATCGGAGCTGCAGCGCTACTATTTCCCATTTTTGTCTATGCTGCCACTATAGAAAGTGTTTTTGACGCTGCCAAAGACATTCTAAATCGTATTATTGTAACTCTTATTGTTTTAGGAACTGTTGTTTTCTTGTGGGGTATCGTACGCTATGTAACTGCAGGAGGAGACGAAAAACGCCTAGAAGAAGCTCGAAAATTGATTATATTTGGCATTATCGGTCTTACGGTAATGGTGAGTATGTGGGGTATCGTAAAATTAATTACAAGCACATTTGGTATCGGCAGTGACCCAATTCCAACAGTAAACTAAACCAAAAACCTCTCAAATAATATGAATTTTCTTAAAAGTAAACTACGAATTAATACTATTTTAGTAGGAGCTATCTCTACTTTTCTTATACCATTCAACAGCGCGCATGCTAGCGCGCATGATCCAACCGTTGAAGAGATTGCCCAAACTATATTAGATAAAATCGTTATCCCTTTTGTTAATCTGCTACTTGTAGCGGCGACTCTCTTTTTTATGTATGGGATTATTGAATACATTGCAAAATCAGATAGCGATGAAGGCCGTTCAACTGGCCGTCGCCACATGATTTGGGGTATTGTTGGTCTCGTTATTATGATATCTGCGGCATCAATTGTACTGATCATCCAAAATTTTTGGCTCGATATCGGCCCTGCGGGACCTCCCGCACCATAAATAGGTGATGAAACAAAATTTTATTTTTTTTGTATTTGTTTTTGCAACTCTTTTTATACTTATATCGCCCGATCCTCTGAGTGACCCGGATTTTGGTTGGCATATTCGCACCGGAGAACGAATTATCACAACTCATTCTATACCTCGTACTGACTGGTTTTCATATACACTACCAAACTATAACTGGGTCGACCACGAGTGGTCCCAAGATGTCATTGTTTATACTTTCTGGAAATTTGGAGGGCTTTTAGGCGTTCAACTATGGTACGCGGTTCTTGCGAGTATTTTAATTTTTTTACTCTTACCTCGCTTAGCAACGACTATACTCCCTAAAGAAATCTCTGGAGTACTCGCATTTCTTACCGCAGGGCTTTTAACTTCAACAGTTTTCTGGAGACCTCAGATCATTACAATTATATTTTTTACACTTACTCTCGTTCTCTTTAAAAAAATTAAAAAAGCAAACGACCCCCGACTTGCATTATGGTTTATGCCTCTTTTTTTCTTCTGGGCAAACCTTCACGGCGGATTTGCAATTGGCGTTTGCCTTGTCGCTTGGATTTTATTTGTAGAATATTTTAAGTATGACTTTCTTGAACACAACAAAGAAAATCAATTTGTAAGGCGCGACGAAACGCTAACCAAAAAAACTTGGTTTGCATCTTTAAAGTGGTTTTTGATATCTATCCCACTTACATTCTTAAACCCATACGGTTGGCGCATTTATGAAGAGGCTATTCGCACCATCCACGCCCCTATCGCAAAACAAATTATTACAGAGTGGCTCCCTACGCAGATATCTTCACCACTTGGCGCACTTATTATTATTTTCACTATTTTCCTTATCGCTTTATTTACACTGCGAGAAGACCGACCTGATCTTACAAATCTTACTCTTATTATTCTATTTTTGATTATCGGACTTTCATCATATCGTCACGCAATCTTTTTTATTATCGTATGTATACCAGAACTTACTCGAATTCGAATTACGCTTCCTCAAGCTAAAGTAAAAACTTTTGGTACAATACTTTTAGCAACGTGCGTCATAATACTAGCTCAAACCAAACCCAACTTTTTTGGAAGCTCATTACAAAATACAAACACCTCCCTGTCCTACCCTGCTAACGCTCTTACTTTTTTAAACGGCCGCCAAGAGCACGCTCGCATATTTAATTCGTACGGCTGGGGTGGATATATTATTTTAGAAAACCCAAATACAAAAACCTTTATCGACGGAAGAATGGCTCACTGGCAAACAGACAACAATAAAAGTCTTCTTAAAATCTACGACAATACTTCAAAAATGCGCCCCGGTTGGCAAAAAACCCTCGAAGAATATGACGTTAATCTTGTCTTAGTACAACCGAGTGAACCAATTGCCGAAGGCCTTCGACTCCTCCCTACTCTCTGGGAGAAAGCATACGAAGACAAAATAGCTCTTGTATTTATTAAAAAATAAAAATACAGAATATTGCTCTATATTTTTATTTAATGTGCCGCGGGTGGGATTCGATTTTCTTCACGAAAATCCCGCGGGATGCTTTATAGCATTCCGTTCGAATCCCCTATATAAATTTAAGTGCCGCGGGTGGGATTCGAACCCACAAACCCTTTCGGGTCAAGGATTTTAAGTCCTCTGCGTAAACCGTTCCGCCACCCGGGCATATATGAGGCCGTGATCGGAATCGCACCGATGTATAGGGGATTTGCAGTCCCCTGCTTTACTACTTAGCTACACGGCCGTTTTTTCACTAGTT
>CAYIZO010000017.1:3111-10265 GCA_964368005.1 uncultured Candidatus Saccharibacteria bacterium | reverse complement strand
TCATGAAGCGGAAGCGAGGTTCGGCGATACGACGGATCGCTGGGGTACGAATCGCGAACTTGGGCTTCGTCCACCACTCGAGGCAGAAGCAGATGTCAGCAGCGAACGAGTCGAGGTTATCGTCTCCCTCGATTGCCGGAGCATCCGGATCGAAGTCACGCGCTCGCGCGAAGATGCCGTAGTTACGGTCGCATGCCACCGCAGCCATGCGGTAGATGCCCACGGCGCCCATGTCCGATTTGTCGAAATCACGAAGAAGTCGTACGAGCGAGGTTTCGTTCTCATCGTCTTGCTGGAATGTTCCCGTGATAGTTTTGATTGCCTCTTCGGCAACCTCGAGTTCGATGCCGAACTGAAGCATGATCGCTCGCGCGAAGTCGGCACGTCGAACGTCCGCTTCGGCACCCTTTCCACGAAACTCTTTCGAGCGGTTGAGGTCGTGGAAGAGGATCGCAAGATCGAGCACTTCAGCTTTTGTGGCTATTTCGGGTTCGGTCTCCACGATGGCCCTCCACCACATCTGGCGGGAGGCGAGCATGCGCCGCAGGTGGCCATTCGCATCATGTCCCCAGTTGCAGTGACCCTTGGCCGGGTCGAAGCAGTTACTTGCGAGATGTCTGAAGATCTCGCCGATTTTGCCACTCAGTACGAACATTCGCTGACTCCTTTTGTTGTTGGCGATCGGAAGTGATCGCAGGAACTATTTTTGAAGATGATAGCAGATTATTCATTTTTAGTCAATAGTAGTTGTCTTATCTTGTTATCATTGAACATATCTCAGTTCTTTAGTATTCTAGTTTAGTATGGTATTACCTTCGATTTACTACTTGCTGGCACTAGATGTCGTCTTTACTGTTTCCGCTCAAGTACTTTTACGTATCGGAGCGCATCGTTTGGGTGGAAGTGGCCTTAGTGCTTCACTTATCTTTGAGCCATTAAAAAATATTTATTTATTTTTGGGGCTCTTTCTCTATGCCGTAAGTTTTTTCCTTTATATTGTCGTACTTTCAAAAATTCAACTAAGTGTTGCATACTCTGTCGGAGTGGGCACAGGGTTAATATTAATCACTATTATTTCGTATTTCTTTTTTAAGGAGACTTTGACGGCGCTTCAAATTACTGGGATTGGTGTAATTTTGGTAGGTATTATTTTTGTGTTGTTACCGAGATGAAAAAAATAAAGTTAATTATTCCGCCAAAGAATTTAATGGTTCAGTCAAATTGGGGGGATCCAGTTTTTTATCACTATTATCCGTATAGTCGTACAGTGTATCGAAAACGACTAAAAAATACTCTTGAACTTTTACAACCACTCCGTTTCGAAAATTTGATTGAGATCGGGTATGGTTCGGGTATTTTTTTGCCCACTATATCAAAGCTTGCTAAAAAGGTAACCGCGCTTGATATACACAAAGAACTTGATCCGGTGCGTCGTTTGCTTGATTGGTATCAAATTTCAAATGTCGACCTTGTGTCAGGCGATATCATGAAAATGCCTTTTGAGGATAGTTCTTTTGATGGGTGTGTTATTGTAAGCACCCTTGAAGACATTCATAATTCTGAACGAGCAGTTTCAGAAATTAAGCGCATTATAAAGCCGGGGGGGAATATTATTATTTCTTTCCCTGTAAAAAATATTATAACTGACTTGTTTTTTAAACTTGTAGGGGAGGATCCGGAAGAAATTCATCCATCAGATCATCGTTATATTCTTAAATTTTTGGGAAAAAACTTTAACGTAAAGCAGGTGTTGAAAATGCCACGCTTTGCACCTCTCGACTTGTCGCTATATGTTTCTGTGCACTGCATTAATAAAAAATCTTGATTTTAGATATGGCGCATGAGAAGAGGCTGTTTGCTGTAGTACTTATTGCAAAGCTTTTGCTACTTTTTGTTGTGGTTGTTATTTTTGGGGGTGGGCGTCTGTTGTGGGGTGATAGTATCACTTACGTAAATTTAGGTAAGGCAATTTTTCAAGGCGACGACATGGTAGGTGAGACAGCAATTATGCCACTCTATCCATTTGTTGTTGGGTTTTTTGTCACGTATTTTTCTGGTGGTCTAATTTTTATTGCAATATTGCAGGCGATATTGGCAGCGTTTAATTCAGCATTAATATATAATATTGCAATTCGATTTTTATCAAGATCTTACGCATATATTTCTGCGTTGTTGTTTGCGTTTGAGCCAGTCGGAGCCATATTAAATTTACTTATTATGACTGAGACAATTTTAGTATTTTTTGTCTTATTATTTATTTACTTTTTTTTGCGATACCTTGAGGTACGAAAACCCTTGTTTATTTTTTATGCTGCATTAGCACTCGGTTTTTCGGTTATGGTAAAAGCTGTTATGGTGTATGCTTTTGTAATACCAGTAGCATTTTTACTGTTTGATCAGCGAGTTATTCTTGAAAAGCGTTTTAAGCAAGGTATATTTTTTTGGATTACTTTTAGTTTCGTCCTTGTTCCTTGGATGGCGCGTAATTATGTGCTTGCAAATCAATTCAAAGTTACCCTGGAAGGAGCTGGTAATGTTTGTGGGTATCAGTTACCTCTTGTATTCGCTGTTGAAAATAATATTGGGATAACGACCCAGAGCCTTAATGCGAATCCTGAATTTCAAAAATTATATGCACGGTGTCAGCATCAGTCTGAGTTAAGAAATATTTTCGGTTTGGCGTATGAATATCCACGCGCTTTTGTGAAGGCGAATATGCTTGCTGCGTTGGCATTTTTTACTAACGATGGTCTTTCAACTTTATTTCAAAAAAATAATCATGGCTTGCCAATTCACCATAATTATCTTACGCCAATGGTGTTTATGGGTGGTGATTGGCGAGTTAATATTGAGGGTGGGGTCGCGGAGCTATCGGCATTTGAGTTGACGGGCCTTTTGGTTGCAAAGGCAGCATGGTTGTTTATTTTTATTTTTTTTCTAATTGGGCTGTATGTGCTTTCATTTCGCCGCAAAGAAAAAATAGGTTTATTCTTTATAAGTTTAGTTATATATATAACAGCCGTAAATATTGCAAGCACTTCTTTTGCTCTTGGTGCGCGACTACGGTATCCTATCGTGCCGCTCTTGTTTATAATAGGAATGATTGGTATTGAGGTTAGTATTTCGAGATTTAGAAAATCTTATGGAAAATAGTAAACAAGATCTTTACGGCATGAAGTATGACTCAAGACGTCGATTTGCCAGCTATTGGCATCAGATCAGGGAAGTGCTCGAACGACGCCCGGCGAATCTTCTTGAGATTGGCGTGGGGAGTGGTTTTGTGAATCGGTATCTTCGCGATCGAGAGATTCTTGTTACATCAGTTGATTCAGATGCAAGCTTAAAGCCTGATATCGTAGGTGATGTACGAAGATTAGAGTTTGCAGATAACACATACGATACTTCAATCGCGTATGAGGTGCTCGAACACATTCCGTATCAAGACTCTTTGAAGGCGATAGGCGAACTTGGGCGCGTGAGTCAGAAGTACGTACTTGTATCGTTGCCTGATGCGACACGTGTTTTTTGTTTAGCGATAAGCCTTCCAGGAATAGGTATTGTGCGTAAGCTTTTGAGTATTCCGATTTTTCCAAGAGTACATATTATGACAAAAGGAGGACATTACTGGGAAATAGGTAAACGAGGGTATTCACTCTCGCGCGTAAAAAGGGATATAGAAAAAAATGGCCTTACGATAGAAAAAACTTATCGAGTTTTTGAAAACCCATATCATCGTTTTTTTATTTTAAAGAAAATAAGTTCTTAGTATTCGATCGTATCTTTTCCAGTAATGAGGTACCCATCAGAGATGCCTGAAACCTCACGTAATTTATTCATGAACATATTTTCGGTGCCGGTCTTTTTGAAGTGAATTGAGTATGCGTATTCATTGCCATCGTTTGCCACTTTCTCGTGCAGTAGATCTTTTGAGGTAATATGTTCAGCGAATAGAGTGTCGAGATTTTTTGTATTAAAGTTGTTGATAGTATGAAATGTGAGTAAAAAGCCAGTCTTACTGGTTGATGCAAAATTAAATCGATAAAGGATAAGAACTACAGTTGATACAAGTAAAGTTGTTAGGAGAGCGAGAGAGTAGTACCCCGTGCCAGTAGCAACGCCGATAGTAAGTGTGAAAAAGAGAAATGCGATATCGCGAGTTTCTTTTAATATGGTACGAAAGCGGATAAGAGAAAACGCTCCCAAGAGAGCGAATGCTCCAACAAGATTATTTTGCACAATCATCATGACTGAACTTGCAAGTGGGCCAAGCATCATCATGGTAACTGCAAATGATTGAGAGTATGACAAGCCGCGATGAGTTTTGCGCCAAACCCATACAACGCAGGAGCAGAGAGCAAACGAGAGTAATACGTTGAAGATTATAAGAGCTGCGCTTACCTCAGTCTGGGTGGCGTTGTAGAAGTTGTTGAGAAAGTTATTCATTGGGTTTAGGTTAGCGAGGGAGGGGGTTATGGACGTTTAGGGCATCAATGGACATAGCATACTTTGAAAAGCTGGAACGGGTCAAGTGAAGTCGACCAAGTAGAAGGAGAAACCAGGGGGGGATTGATTGTGTAAATTTCACTTCCATTATCGTTGCATAAGGCCGAACACGGGTGGTATGAGTGGGGGTTTTTAGAGAGTCTTGCTCTATCGCGTCGATCGATTCGTCGAAAGTAATGCGGAGGTCACTGCCATCACGCGCGAGATAAGGCCAACGCTTGTATCGTATAAGATACTGAGGCCGGCGATTCTCAGTTACGTAGTCCCATAGAAGCGATTCAAGCGTCTTTTGTTTTTGGCGCTCTCGAGGGGATGAAAGAAGTTTTGAAAAGTTTCGAGACATAAATAAATCCCACTCTACTTGCGAGATGCTAATTCGAGTTTTTACAAATGTCATATCATGTTTAAGCTTTCGTTCAAGAAAGATTGTTTGGGTGGTATCAGTAAGGTGGGGCTCATAAATGCGTGCTCGAATTTTTTTGCGGTCAATAAAGCCACCACTTTTGTCATAGTAATCACCTCGATGTGGCGTGTCACAGTAGAGGCTTGTGACAGTGTAAAATCCTTTACCGGTCGCAGAAGGGTCTAGAGTCATGGCGTTTTCAATAAAATGTCGTGCTTCAAGCGCCTGGACGGGGTTAAGAATATATTTAAATTCAAAACGACTTTGTTGCATAGGAGTTAGATATATTGGAGCGTAGCAGGTTTATACTTTTACGCAACGAAATTTTCAAAAAATACTTTTTTTGGGAGGCAAAACGTAATTTTTTTAAAAATTATAATGGTTGAAAAATTACTAAATCCCCTGTATTATAAGGGTATTATTATGAAATTATCTGTTGTGGTCCCGGTCTATAATGAGGAGGGGAATGTGGTCTTACTGTACCAAGAAATTATGGCTGCGTGCCGGGCTATCGGCACAGAATTTGAAATTATTTTTATTGATGACGGCTCTCAGGATAAAACATCCCAACTACTAAAAACTCTTAGTAAAATTACAATAATTACCTTAAGAAGAAATTTTGGGCAGACCGCTGCTCTTGACGCTGGGATTCGGGTATCATCTGGAGATATTATTATTACTATGGATGGAGATCGACAGAATAATCCAGAAAATATATCTCTCTTGCTAGAAAAAATTCACGAGGGTAATGATGTGGTAGTAGGTTGGCGCTGGCAGCGGATGGACAATATAAGTAAGCGCTTTATTTCTGCCGGAGCAAGAATATTACGTCGGGTTATTGCTCATGATCGAATTCATGACGCTGGATGCGGCCTTAAAGCTTTTCGTAGAGAGTGTTTCGACCAGCTCGATTTATATGGAGAAATGCATAGAGTTGTTCCTGCCATTCTTGCATCTCAAGGATTCCGTGTTACGGAAGTAAGAGTCGATCATAGACCACGTGTGAGTGGAAAAACAAAGTATACCTTTTCCAGAACTTTGAAGGGTTTTTTGGATATTTTATCAGTATGGTTTTGGCAGCGATATTCTGCTCGTCCCTTGCACCTCTTTGGTGGGGCTGGAGTGCTACTTGTTACGATGGGGATGATTTTAATTTCTGGTTTGTTTTTACTTCGACTACTCGGTGTTATTCGTCTTGCCGGGAGTATTTGGCCGCTTGCTTCGTTTTTTATGTTTTTAGTTGGTGTACAGCTACTGATTATGGGTTTTCTTGGCGATGTAATTACAAAAAGTTATTATGCCGCGGTACACGGGAAGCCGTATGTAATTAAAAGCGTTGAGAAAAAGTCATGAGTGATTTGGATGTTTTCCAAGGAGGTGATTTTTCTTCCGATTATCGTTTGCGTGCTTTGTGTTCTATGATACCCGGCAGTGGTGCCTTGCTTGATATCGGTTCTGGGAATGGAATTCTTGGGACTCATGTTTATCATCGTTTTAATTCAATTACTTTAAGCGATTATTCTCAAGAAATTGTTGAGATGTTAAAAAAAAGATTTACAAGAGATAAGAAGTTGAAAGTTTTAGAATTAAATGCTGAAGAATTTGTAACAAAAGAGAAATATAATACTATTACCGTGTGCGATGTATTGGAGCATCTTGATGATGACGGTGGATGCCTAAGGTCGTGCAGGGACGCCTTAGCTAAGAACGGAGTGCTTTTTATAACAGTGCCTGCCTTTCAGTATTTGTATGGCCTTCGAGATAAAAAATATGGGCATAGGCGCAGATACTCAAAGAAAGATCTACGAAAGGTGCTCGAGGAAAATGGATATAGTATACAATCTTTATATTACTGGAATTGTATCGGAGTGGTTCCGTATTTGGTGAGTGAAAAAATTTTTTCAAAACCTTTGCATGCCCCAGCACGTTCTGGCGATGAAGGCGTAATATCAAAAATTATTAATAAGTTTTTATACGCTATACTTATGGTCGAGTCTTTTACTTGGGTGCCGTTTGGCCTTACACTTGTCGCTGTATGTAGGAAAAAATCATGAAAAAATACTTTCTTATCAATGAGAAGTTTGACTTCTTTGATTTAATTTTTAAATATACTATTAGAGATTTCTTTCTTGGCTGTGTTTCTTACATTCCAGCGTCTCTTGGTATTGTGATGCGGACATTTGTGTATCGATTTTTTTTACATTCTTGCGGAAAAGGGCTTTTGATAAAATCAATGGTGACCATTAAA
>CAYIZO010000017.1:0-3101 GCA_964368005.1 uncultured Candidatus Saccharibacteria bacterium | reverse complement strand
AGAAAGAGTATCGGTTGGAAATCATGTTGGTATTAGTGAATATACTCTTGTTGACGGGGACGGAGGCGTAACGATCGGGAACTTTGTTCGAATTGCTTCCCATGTTGCAATTATTGCTTTTTCTCATAATTATAAAGACCCACATACGCCGATTAAATTGCAGGGCAAAGTATCCAAGGGCATTATTATCGAAGATGATTGTTGGTTGGGTACGGGGGTTAGTGTCCTTGATGGGGTAAAGATAGGCCAAGGTTCTATTATAGGCGCGGGGAGCGTTGTTATTGAAAATATACCGCCGTATTCAATTGCAGTTGGGGTCCCTGCGCGTGTGATTAAGAAGAGAGAAGCATGAATAACCTTTTAAATATTGATGGGTGGATAGTTTTTGGATTTTTTGCACAATTTTTATTTATGTCACGCTTTGTTGTGCAATGGCTTTATTCTGAGTATCATAAGCGCAGTGTGACGCCAATCTACTTTTGGTATTTAAGTCTTTTTGGATCGGCGGCAATTATGCTGTATTCATATCATATTCGTGATCCCGTATTTTTTTTCGGCCAGCTGGTAGTATTTCTTATTTATATAAGGAATATTATACTTATGAGAAATGAGTCAGTACAAGGGTGATAATAAGAGCAGTGATATTATTCAAAAAACTTTTAACTATTTTATAGCTTATGAATTGTGAGATTTGTGCATTTAAAAATCCGAAAGGAACAGTAACGGCAGTGATTATACGCGACGGAAAACTGCTTCTATTAAAACGCAACGAAGAACCGTTTAAAGGGGAGTGGGATTTGCCTGGGGGATATATGAGCGCAAATGAGTCGCCTGAAGATACTATACACAAAGAGATAAAGGAGGAGTTGGGCGTGCAGTGCAAAGCAGACTTTATTGGGTGGTTCCCAGGTACTGCATCTTGGAAAGATTCAAGCTTCCCAATATTAAATCACGCTTACTTTGTTGAGTTAGAGGGAGAGATTGTTTTGGATAAGAATGAAAATTCAGAGTACCAGTGGGTATCACTTGATCAAGTTGACCCTTCTTCTATTGCGTTTGATTCAAATAAAAAAATTGCTCAGCATATAAAAGAGAAATTTTCTGTTGATTTTAAAACTTTGCAAGAACTTATTCGTCAGCTCGATGCTTCTGCTGTCGTGAATGAAGGAAATTTTTACCGTTCTTTGCTAAGCGGTCATGTAAGTAAAAAAATAGTTGATGGTCGACTTGTCGGTGTTGGCTGGATTTTCTCGCGTAGAACTTTTCTGCGCAAACAGGCAGTTATTGAAGATGTGGTTGTTGACGAGAAAGAGCGAGGGAAAGGATATGGTGAAGATATAACAGTAGATCTAATGCGATGGGCGAAAGAAACTGGAGTTGAAATGATTGAGCTTACAAGTGGATCTCACAGAATCCCAGCGAATGAGTTATATAAAAAAGTAGGATTTCAATTACACCCAACCAACCATTATTTATATAAAGTAGAATAATTCTTTAGTCTTGGGGTTGTTATGGATGCTTCTAGTCCGCTCGTCAGTATAATCTTGCCTACATATAATAGGGCGTATATTGTTGGGAGGGCTATAGAAAGTATTTTATCTCAGTCGTTTACCGATTTTGAATTAATTATTGTTGATGATGGATCGTCTGACAATACAGAACAGGTAGTAAATTCATTCCAAGATCGTCGGATTAAATTTTTAAGACAAGAAAAAAATCGTGGTGTATCTGTAGCGATAAATGCTGGTTTGCGTATAGCAAGTGGAGTGTTTATTGCAATTCAAGGCTCTGACGACGAGTGGTATCCTCATAAATTAGAACAAGAAGTTAATGTTTTGAGGCAGTCTCCAAAGACTGTTGGGGTTGTTTATTCTCGTATTGAGAAAATAATGAGAGATGGCCAAAAAATTTATTTGCCTCAAGATGGTTTCTCTCCGACTTCTGGTAATTTGCATAAACAAATTCTCAGTAGTAACTTTATAACGCCCCAAGCGACTTTAATACGAAGAGAATGTTTTGAGTCGGTGGGATTTTTTGACGAAGATCCTCGCATGGTATCTTTGGAGGATTGGGAGTTATGGATAAGGTTTTCAATGCAGTTTGAATTTGTTTATATTGGTAAGGTTGGGGCGAGAACTGCGATTTCCTCAGATAGTTTAACTCAAGACCAAGAAAGGCGGCTTCTTGCACGAGAAGCCATCTTTCAAAAACACCATAATCATTTTTTGCGCTACCCAGATATTTATATAAAACAGTCTTATTCCATCGGCAATGCTTTTGCTTTGCGTGGGGAGATGAAGAGGGCACGGTCGTATCTTTGGACTGCGTTCAAAAAAAATCCTTTGAATATTAGGTATGCGATTGCTTTTCTTGTTGTGTGGATAGGGGCTCCATCTTTGTATCGGTTGGTTGCTCGTATGTATGTACGAGTCCAGAAGTTTAATTGACAGTCTATCTAAGCGATTGCTAGAATATCTCCGATAAAGTTCTTTAAGAAAGGGAGGGTTGCTTGTGGTGCGATCAAGAAAAATTTTCATTCATTCAACTGCGATAGTTGATTCGGATGCAAAGATAGGATCAAATACCTCTATTTGGGCTTTCGTTCATGTAATGAAGGGCGCGGAGATAGGCAGTAGTTGCAATATTGCGGATCATTGTTTTGTTGAGGGAGGCGCACTTGTTGGTAATAAAGTAACAATCAAAAATGGTGTTTCAGTATGGGAGGGAGTTTTGATTGAGGACGAGGTTTTCGTCGGTCCTGCAGTTGTTTTTACAAACGATCGATATCCTAGATCCCCGCGCACTCGGAATTCTACTATTCGCAGAAGGTATTCTGGAAAAAAGCGGTGGCTTGTGAAAACGCGTATTTCTTGTGGCGCTTCAATTGGGGCGAATGCTACTATCGTTGCTGGCGTAACGATTGGTAAATATGCGATGATTGGTGCTGGGTCGGTTGTTGTGAGAGACGTTAAGGCTCATGAGCTTGTGGTTGGTTCGCCGGCTCAACATTTGGGATGGATGTGTGATTGTGGCGAGCGTCTTTGCATAACGACAGGTCAAAAGATTTGGAGATGTGTTCGATGTCGTGCTAGATTCCACAA
>CAYIZO010000016.1:0-10703 GCA_964368005.1 uncultured Candidatus Saccharibacteria bacterium | reverse complement strand
ACCTCTTTATGCTCGGTATCATTTCGCTCTATCGTTACTTCAGATTGCACTACCGTTTCAGTTTGCTGCGATTCCGCATAAATTCCAAATCCTCTCTGCTCATCCGGTGTTAAGAATTTAAGTGCGAGGAATTTTGCAATATAATCGAGAATTGATTTTACAACAGGAATATCAGTGTTTTCAGTAAATCCTGCAGGCTCAAATCGTGTGTGTACAAATTTACGAACAATTGTTTCAACTGGAACGCCATACTGAAGTGAAACTGACATAAGTACTCCTATTGAATCGAGAAGTCCTGAAATGGTACTCCCCTCTTTTGCCATTCGGATAAATACTTCGGCAAGTTTTCCATCGGGATACATTCCGTAGTGCAAGTACCCTTCGTGGCCCATCACGGCAAACTTATGTCTAAATGAAACAACATCTGCTGGTAAAGATTTGCGTGTTAAAAATTCTTCAGCTTGCTTGTCATCACTTGAACCTTTCGTACGACCAGTGTTGAGTGGTTGTGCGCCTTTTGATCCATCACGATAAACGGCAACTGCTTTCAACCCTAATTTCCAACTATCAATATAAATACTCATAATATCTTCGACCGTCGCAGTTGAGGGAAGATTTACTGTTTTTGAAATTGCGCCAGATAGAAATGGTTGTGCCGCTGCCATCATACGAATATGGCCCATAAAATGGATCGAGCGCTTACCTCCTGGAGCATTTGTAGCGCAATCAAATACCGCTAAATGTTCGTCTTTGATATGCGGAGCGCCCTCAATACGATCATTCTCTTCTATATACTTCACAATCGAATCAGTCTCCTCTTGAGAATAGCCAAGGTTTTTAAGTGCTGCCGGTACCGTGCCATTCACAATTTTCAAAAAACCTCCGCCAACCATCTTTTTATAGGCAACCAAGGAAAATCCAGGCTCGATACCAGTGGTATCACAATCCATCATAAAGGCAATCGTGCCCGTAGGAGCGAGTACCGTCGCTTGAGCGTTACGAATACCCACCTTTTCGACTCGTTCCACAGTCTTATCCCAAACTTCATGAGCCGCTGCCATTAAATCTTTTTGTACGTATGCCGCATTGATATTGTCTACCTCATCTCGGTGCATACGAAGGACTTTTTGCATTGGCTTTTTATTTACCTCATACCCTGAAAATGTACCAACGCGTTCAGTTAAGTAGGTTGATGTAAGATACGCCTCGCCCGTAAGTACTGCTGTGATTGCGGCGGCATACGCGCGACCTTCCTGCGAGTCATATGGTAACCCCTTATACATAAGAAGCGCTCCGAGGTTTGCATACCCCAACCCAAGCTCACGAAATGCTTTTGCATTCTCGGTAATTTTTGCAGTTGGATATGCAGAACCCGCTACTGTAATATCTTGCGCGATAATTAAAATGTGAATTGCGTGACGGAAGCGAGCAACATCAAACGAGCCGTCCTCGCGAAGAAACTTCATAAGATTGAGTGATGCGAGGTTGCACGCAGAATTATCGAGGTGCATATATTCAGAACATGGGTTTGATGCGTTAATGCGACCCGTCACTGACGCGGTGTGCCAGCGATTAATAGTCGTATCATATTGGATACCTGGATCAGCACAGTGCCATGCAGCTTCTGCTGCGAGCTGCATAATGTCGCGCGCTCGTACACGCTCAAGAGAATTGCCAGTCATCACAGCGCGCAAATCCCACTCGCCATCTTCTACGACGCGCTGCATGAAGTCATCAGTCACACGGATTGAATTGTTTGCGTTTTGAAAAAATATATTATTGTATACTTCACCATCAATCGCATCGGAGTACCCCGCGGCAATAAGTGTTTTTGCTTTTTCTTCTTCTTTCCACTTACAAGTTATAAATTCGCGAATATCTGGATGATCAACATTCATCACAACCATTTTTGCTGCTCGTCGAGTTTTCCCCCCTGACTTAATAGTTCCGGCTATCGCATCAGCTCCTTTCATAAACGAAACTGGTCCAGATGATTTTCCACGATTGCGAATTGATTCTTTACTCGATCGTAATTTTGAAACATTCAATCCCGCGCCACTCCCGCCAGCAAAAATAAACATTTCATCGCGATACCATTGCGAAATTGATTCTTTGTTATCATCTACTGCTAAAATAAAACACGCGGAGCACTGTGGATGCTCTTCAACACCGACATTAAACCAAATTGGTGAATTAAATGCAGCGTATTGATTGATTAAAATTGATTTTAACTCTTCGTTAAAGATGACACTCTCTTCTTTATCTTTAAAATATTCAAACTGAAAGCCCCAAGCGGTGATTGTATCGGCGACACGGTCAATAAGTTGGCGTGCGCTCGTTTCGCGACTCTTTTTGCCGAGGTGTCCAGAGAAATATTTCTCGCAAACAATGTCAGTTGCTGTCTGAGACCATGCTTGTGGCACTTCAACATCATTTTGTTCAAAAACAATGTCTCCTTTTGATCCGAAAATGACAGCGCGACGCTTCTCCCATACAATTTCATCGTATGGATGAACATTTTCTTGTGTAAAAAATCGCTCAATTGTGAGTGAGCGTTTTTTGTTCGTTAAAGTTTTTTTTGACTCTTCTTTTTTGGTGATTTTTGCGGTTGGTGTTGTGTGTGACATAAGCGTACACACATAGTACTCCTCAACCCAAGCACTCCTCAACTTTTAAAAATAATTTCTTGTGGATAAAGCGGGCTATTTTTTTGCACGGCGCAAAAATGCAGGAATTGCGTCCCACTCATCATTTTGCTCCTCTGGTTCCATGGGTTTTTTGGGTCGTAAGAGTGGGTTTTCTTCCATTCGTGGAAGGTTTGAGAAAAGATTTGCGCTCTTCACAGCGGCTGGCACATGCCCATCACCAAAACCAGAGGCAACGACGGTAATTTTAATCTCTCCTTTTCGTAGGCGCTCGTCTTTAACTGCTCCAAAAATTACTTTTGCGTCTTTTGCTATTGATTCAGTTATTACTTTTGCAGCTTCATTCACTTCCCACATTGTTAAGTCGTCTCCACCAGCGATAGAAAACAATACACCACGTGCGCCGTCAATAGAAAGATCGAGAAGCGGTGAATTAATTGCCATTTTTGCAGCTTCTTTGGCACGATCATCTCCCGACGCCTTACCAATACCCATGAGTGCGCTCCCTGCGTTTTTCATAATCGCTCGCATGTCTGCAAAGTCGACATTGATGATGCCCGGGAGTGTTATTAAATCAGAAATCCCCTGCACTGCTTGACGCAAAATTTCATCACACATTGAAAATGCAGAAAGAAAAGAAGTTTTCTTCTCGATGATGCCGAGTAACCGATCATTTGGAATTACAATCATTGCATCAACCGCTTCGCGAAGTCGCGCCAGCCCCTCATCAGCAATACGACCACGCTCTGAACCTTCAAATGAAAATGGTTTTGTAACTACTCCAATAGTAAGTGCGTTTTCACTTCGCGCAACATCAGCGATAACAGGACCAGCACCTGTGCCCGTTCCCCCACCAAATCCAGCTGTAATAAAAACCATGTCGACTCCACGAACGAGTTCGACAATTTCATTTTTATTTTCTTCTGCAGCTTGCCGACCGAGCATCGGATCCATACCCGCACCCAACCCTCGCGTAATATTTTTTCCAATGTGGATTTTTCGTGGCGCGAGAGAATTATGTAAATCTTGTGCATCGGTATTTACCGAAACGAAATCAACGCCTGGTACTTTCGATCTGATCATGTGATCGATTGCGTTTTGACCGGCACCACCAACACCAATAACTTTGATGCGTGCGAATGTTTCTACTTCCGGATTTATGCGTGGCATGGGCATACTCTAGCGCGCCACTTCCGGAAGTCAACCCTGTACAAAATACAAAAATCTATTGTGTTTTTGGCTCAAAAAATTTGAGTTTTGATAAAATCGCATCAAAAATTTCTGTCCTTTCTTTCGCATCAATTGGGATGGTTCCATCAGCATTAACGATAGTTGCATTAAATTGCAAAAAAGCTTTAGGCGCATTTATGTAAACCTTTAAATACTCAGCACGATAAAGTGATTCGAGCGACATGCCAGATTGAACAATTCTTGCATAATGGATGCCAGAATCAGTCACGCGATCAATACACTCCACAACATGATAACTTGCATTTTCACACTTATCATCATCAGTGGATGAAACATCTCCAAATTGCTCTTCTACGTACACGCTCACCTTGGACTTCTCTTTATTAAGTAAGGTGACAGTGTCATTCATATTTTGATCAACAGTTGTTACTAATTTCAAATTACTAGGATACTGAAACTCAAATCCATATTTTTCGTTGCGATAAGTTTTCCAATCCGAAGTATTAATAACACTAGACTCACTGTTTTGTACTGGAGGCTTTCTATTTACATATATAATAGAGTCTGTGGCCGCGACAGTATCGGCATCAATGGAGTCTTGCTCTACCTGCCACCACAAAACTAGCCCCGAAGCACTAAAAGCAACAATTGCATATATAAACCAGCGATTTCGAGCGATTGGCGTAAATATCATACTTTATGGTATGAAAGCGCGAAGTATCTTCGATATGCGGCGAGTCAAAGGTGAAGTAAAAATACCATTCATACGCCCCTCGGGAATATGCTGCTCTGCAGCGTGTCGCATTAATCCAAGAGCTTTCATCCACTCGGGCCCAAGTATTAATTCTTTTTTGCCGATGACACCTGGTGTCCCCTGTGCAATCTCTACCGGAAGTCGCAACGACTCACGAGCCGCCTCTACAATACCAAAAAGTTTTGCTCCTCCTCCTGATAAAACTATACCGCCGGGCAAAAGTTCTGAACGCTCAATGCGGCGCAAATGTTTTTCTACAAGCTCAAAAATATCACCAAGACGGGCACCTACTATCTCTCGAAGCTTCTTTGGTGAAAATGTTTCCTCGAAATTTTTCGGAAGATCTGCAAGCCGAATTTCTTTTTTTCCCTGCTCAAGAAATACGCTCAAATTTCTCTTTACGCGCTCGGCTGATACTTGATCAATCTGAAACCCAAGACCAATATCATACGTGATGTGACCAGACCCGTATGGAATCACTTCGAGCGCTACAAGCATACCCTCTTCAAAAACTGCAAGTGTTGTTATCTGTGCACCGATATCCAAAAGCAGTGTACCGATTTCTTTTTGTTTCTTGCTCAATGCATGAAATGATGCCCCGTATGGAGCAGCCACCAAATCATCCATCTCCACTCCTGCAATACTCATCGCTTTGAAAATGTTTTTTACATGAGGAGTGAACGCTGCAACAAATAAAGTTTCTACTTCTAACTTTGCCCCAATCAAGCCGACCGGCTCACGAATACGAGCGTCGCGATCAACCGCAAAAAAAAGTGGGAATGAATGTACCACTTCGCGATTACCAAGCTTGGGCAGTGATGCCTCACTCGCTTCAATGGCACGCGTCACATCTTCGCGAGCTACCTCACCATCAGCGCGCGAAACTGATACAGTGCCACGCGCAACATATGTCGTCATGCGAGGCTCTGATAAAGAAATCGTAGCGTGATCTACTACAACACCAAAATTTTTTTTCAGATCACCGAGGGCCTTTTGAATTGATCTCGCGGTCGCGCTTGGATCTACAATCGCACCTTTGCGAACACCGTCGGCTGGTGACTCGCCAACACCTACAAGCGCAAGTAAATTATTTTCTTTTTTTTCCGAAACAGCAACGCGGATCATGCCAGATCCGATATCAAGTCCTACGAAATGTTGCGCCCGCGCCATTTAATATTTTTGATTAACCATTAAGTGCCTCTTTTGCAAATTTTGTAACGCGATCCCCCGATGCGCGATTTTTAAGTAACGGCATAATAACTTTCATCAGATCACCAAATTTTTTTGGATCTGCTCCACCAATTTCACGAATACCATCAGCTACGATTCTTTTGACCTCTTCATCAGGAAGTTCTGTTGGTAAATATTCAGTCAATATCGCGAGCTCTTCGGCCTCTGCTGCCGCAAGCTCTGCTCGCCCCGCTTTTTCAAACTCTGCAATTGAATCTTTGCGTTTTTTTGCCTCACGACTTATCACGAGTAAAACTTCCTCATCGCCAAGACCTATATCCTTCTTCCTTTCTTCTATCTCTTTATTCTTGATAGCAGCAGAAAGCATGCGCAGCGTTGAAAGTCGCTGCTTGTCATGTGTTTGCATAGCACTCTTTAAATCTCCTCTCAACCGCTCCGCGAGACTCATCGGCCTTGTTCCTCTTTGCCTAATTTTCGTAATTTATCGTATTCTTTGCGCTTTACCTCACGACGTAATGCATCTTTGTGCTTCTTTGCTTTTGATTTAGGTCGAGTAGCATGTTTGCGCTTTCGTGCGTCAAGCAACACGCGTGACTGCTGAACCTTGCGCGTAAATCGTCGCAAAAGTGATCCTGTTGATTCTTTATCTCTTTTTCGTACTTCAACCATATATTTTTACTTAAGTGTTAAATTATAAATTTTTAAGAAAACTCTTTTAAACGTGCTTTTATTGTACCAATAAATTTATCAAATGGAATGGTCTCCTGCACTCCTGTTTCCATATTGCGCACTGCGACCGTTCCGTCAATAGCCTCCTTTTGACCTAAGATAATCGCAATCGGAATCTGCAACTTCACTACTATATTAAGCTGACTTCGTAGTGAATCGCGAGAAAGTGATTGAGCTACCGGTACACCGATTTTTCGAAGCTCTTCCACTAGAATCAAACTCTTCTTTTTTGCTGCAGGGCCAAGTTGGATGAGAAAAATCTTTGGTTTAACATCTGCTCGCGCTTTAATCCCTTTCTTTTTTAGAAGATCAATGACTCGTTCAACGCCAAGCGCCCCACCTACACCCGGCACACGTCGTGCTCCGAGCAATTCTGCAAGGTCGTCATAACGACCACCTCCGCCAAGCGCGAGAGAAGTCTCACCCGCCGGCGTATCTGATGGAAAAATTTCAAAGACTGTTCGCCCATAATAATCAAATCCTCGTACAAGTCGGCTATCGAGATAATATGGAATCGCCATCTCATCAAGAAATTCGAGTACTTCTGAAAAATGTTTTTTGCACGCCTCACATGCGTAATCAACCATTTGTGGCGATTGTGCGCCAAGAGCTTGGCAAGTTTCTTCTTTACAATCAAGTAGGCGTAATGGATTTTCTTTAAATCGACGTTTGCAATCGCGACACAAGCGCTCATAATTCTTTCTGTAATATGCAAGAAGCTCTTTTCGAAATGCACCACGACAAATTTTATCACCAAGCGTATTAATATTTACAATAATATCTTTGAGCCCGAGCGACTGAAGAGCAGAAACTAGAACTCTAATAATAATTGCGTCATTGATTGCGTCTTCCTCACCAATAATCTCGAGCCCAACCTGACGAAACTCACGATAACGCCCTGCTTGAGGAGATTCATGACGGAAAAAAGAACCCGCATAAAACATTTTTACCGGCTGCGGCATACTGAGCATACCGTGCTCAAGATACGCACGCATAATCGGCGCGGTACCTTCAGGTCGCAGTGTGAGCTTGTCGCCACCGCGCGTACGAAGGTTATACATCTGCTTTTCCACAACATCGGATGCTTCACCAAGCGGTCGCTCGAATAGCTCTGTTTTCTCTAGATGCGGAGTAATGATGTGCCCAAAACCATAAAACTCAGCTACACGCTTTGTTTCTTTAATAACCCGATCGATATATAAAGCATCGTCAGGCAGTGTATCGTGCATCCCCTTTACTGATGTGACTATTTCTTTTTTTATAATTTTTGCCATAAATTAATATAATACTATCTTATTTGGTGGCCATAATCTCAATAAAACTCTTCCTACTATCTTGTCATATGGCAGTACTCCCCATACGCGTGAATCAGAACTCATGGGACGATTATCTCCAAGGACAAAATATTCTTCTGCCTTCAATGAGACCGTTCCGTCGGGAGCTGTAAGTATCTTTGAGTCAATATACGATTCATTTAATACCGTAACCCGCTTGCCTTGATCGGAGACTATCCTGACATGACCATCCTCAAGACTTACAGTTTCTCCTGGTAAACCTATAATTCTCTTAATAAAGAACTGACTCGGATCGTTTGGGTATCGAAATACGATAACTTCTCCGCGCTCAGGGACATTAAACCGATACTTTAGCTCATCGATAACGAGGTACTCTCCATCATGAAAGTTTGGCTCCATCGATGGCCCACGAACGATAAATGGCTGAGCTACAAAAAACCGTATTGGAATGACTACCAGAAGAGAAATGACGAGAATGCGGAAAATTTCCTTAATCTCTGTGAAAATTGTTTTTCTATTTTCTTCAGGCGGCATAACAAAAGTGCCCCCATTGTACCCTGAAAAATCACTCATTGCAAGCCCTACCGCCTTGGGCGCTATAGGTATTTTATGATACACTCGCATATATGAAAGTCGTTATTGGACTCGGTAACCCCGGCGAAGAATACGCAAATACTCGTCATAACGTCGGCCGCGAAACGGTAGAAACAATTGCAAAATATTTTAAGTGCGATTCATTCACTCCTGACAAAAAATATGCCGGACTCGTGACAAAAGGCGTCTTAGGCGAAGAAAAAGCGCTTTATATTCTACCTGATACATTCATGAATCGATCCGGCAAGGCGCTTTCGGAAATTTCTGCAAAGCCAAAAGACTTAATCGTCATCCATGATGATACTGATTTGCCTCTCGGCACCATAAAAATCTCTTTCGGTAAAAACTCTGCTGGGCACAAAGGCGTTGAATCAATTATGCGAGCTATTAAATCAAAAGACTTTTGGCGTGTACGCGTAGGAATACAAAAAAAGAAGCGCGTAGACGCAATGAAACTCGTACTTTCAAAATTTACACCAGCCGAACGCTTAGTAGTCAAAAAAATTGAAAAGAAAGTGATCGAAGCACTCGAAAACTCGCTTCAAGTTACTACTATATCTATAGTATAAAAAAAGCCCCGAGATGTAACTATCTCGGGGCTGGAGTTACTTGCTGCCTAATCTAATCAGGACAGCATTGATTGATGCCGCAGCGCACCTTTCCTTTGAAATCCGCTGTTGAAGCTGCCTCAGGTGGCGACACAGTAGTCACAGTTGCGCAAGTGAGGCCCGGCCCCTGAGCGTACGAAAGCGAATCACAACCACTACCCATGTCACGAATGAACAAGAGCCAGTTGGAACCGATGAGACCTTGGTCACCTCCCGACGCTACAGAGGTCACGACCCCATTCACGCACCAGCGAGTCTCGTCACCTGATGGAGCTACGACCTCAACAACATCTGTCGTAAACCCCGAGGTGCGCATGATACCGCTCACTTCGCCGTTCGCACGACGCAGAGCAGATATCTTTACCCTGGTACCCAGCGATTCGACAAATACATTGCCCTTGAATTGAGCGTCGTGATTTGACGGAAGCGCGGGAAGCTCGCAGGCATCTGTACACTCAGCAAGATCTACCTGACACTCACCAAGATTGATATGGCAGTTGGAAAGCAGTATATTGCTGATCGAAAGATACTCGTTGCACTCCGCAAGACTACCTGAGCAAGGGGCTGCCACGACTTCACCAGTGAAATTGCCGGTGTCGACTGCATTAAATGAGCTCATGCCGGGCGTGGAGTTAGTGCAATTCAAGCCAACTCCACCACTAAATGAAAACTCATCTCCCGATATCTGGTCCTTAAAAAACATAATTGCATGAATTCCACCACCACCTTCAACATCAACGTTCACGCACCAGTAGTCGATGGCTCCGGCGGGCTCTACGAGCTCCACCACGTTGCCTTGAAAATTTCCGACAACGACCACTACGCCACGCACAGTATTGCTCGTGTCGCGCGAAGCGGAAATGGTAATGTCCATATTCAAAGTGCTACAGGCACCATGCCCGTTCAGATGAACGTCGTTGACTTGCGCGCTTGAAATACCCGCGCCAACCAAAATCAGAGCAACCAGAGCCGCAACAGCGAAAAGGGTTTTCATCGATTTGTCCTCCTCGGGTTTTTTGTTAAAGACTGTTAGCCGTTGAATATTTTATACTAAAAATATAAGAGTGTCAAATAAAATGCACTCACATGGTGAGTTTGAAATTTGGCGGTCTTGGAAAGATGCATAAAAATTGTTACAGTGACGAAGTATTATTCGTTAATTGCAAACGATTATGAAAACATCGACCAAGTTTATTATCGTCGCGCTGTTGTTCGGTATTCCGGCATTTTTGCTCGGGCGGATTATTTGGCCCGATGCGCCGGGTGTGGCAATGCCTGCGGGTATGCAGCTGGGGCTTTTGATGGTTATCTCCGCGCTTGAGGCGCTCGCTTTCGGTATCGGTATCGGGTTTATACTATTCGGCCGTACGCTTTTAAAAAATGTTTCATCGGGGCGGGGTCGTGGGTGGGCGGTGCTTTTTTGGGGTATCGCGTGGGGGCTCGTCTCATGGTGGCCGCATGACAACATGCACCGTGCCAATGGCGAAGATCTCGGTGGGCTCATCAAGATCGAGTACTTGTTTCACTTTACACTTATCGCCGCGGCTTTTTTGATGGCACGGGCATTGTGGCAGATACTGCGAGACTCGCAGATGCAACGGAATGAACAGTAGAGTTTTTAGTATAGGGGTGTTGTGTCTCGGAGTTCTCGCGCTCGGTTTGTATTTCTATCCGCAGGATTTTATGAAAACAAATA
>CAYIZO010000015.1:0-10729 GCA_964368005.1 uncultured Candidatus Saccharibacteria bacterium | reverse complement strand
TGGATTTGAACCAACGACCTCAAGGTTATGAGCCTTGCGAGCTACCAGGCTGCTCCACCCCGCGAATGTAGTATAGTCGAAAAATTCTTTAATTTCAAGCGATTGCCGCCTCAAAACGCTTTGCGATATCAAGTAGCGCGTAGTCACCAAATCGTTTACCAATGAGTTGGAGCCCCACTGGCAATCCTCCCACCTTTCCGACAGGCAACGAAAGCGCAGGGAGACCCGCAAGGTTTACTGGAACCGTATAAATATCTTCAAGATACATTGAAAGTGGATCTGCAGTTTTTTCACCAAACCGAAATGCGGTACTCGGAGTTGTTGGTGTCGCGATCACATCAACACTTGCAAATGCACTGGCAAAATCATTTTCTATAAGTGTTCGCACTTTTTGTGCTTGCAAATAATATGCATCATAATACCCATGAGATAGTACATAGGTACCGACTGCGATGCGACGCTTTACTTCAGCGCCAAAACCACCAGAACGAGTACGCGCATACATATCAAAAAGCGAATCAGCGTCAGCACGCGTACCATATCGTACGCCATCAAAACGCGAGAGATTACTCGAAACTTCGGCTGGCATAATCACGTAGTAACACGCAAGCGCATACGATGAATTTGGCAATGAAATATCTTGAAATCGAAACGATGCTCCTTCAACTTTTTTAAACGAGTCCCTAATAATCTGTTCAACATTTTTATCAAGCCCAGTCGCAAAAAATTCTCGCGGCACACCAACAACAATCTCTTTTTTTTCTGCGACCATCTCTTGCATTTCAGTTGTTGTCGCATCAAGCTCATCTCGCCCCTCAATCGCACGAAAAACTATTTCTGCATCTGCTACTGAATTTGCGAAAGTACCAATTTGATCCAAACTTGATGCCATCGCTATCAAGCCACTGCGCGAAACTCGCCCGTAGCTTGGCTTAAAGCCAACTACCCCACAAAATGCAGCAGGCTGTCTAATTGAACCGCCTGTATCAGACCCAAGTGCAACAGGCGCCATGCCACTCGCCACTGCCGCTGCAGACCCACCAGACGACCCACCAGCCACTCTCGATATATCATGCGGATTTTTTGTGGGACCATAGGCAGAGTTTTCTGTAGAACCTCCCATAGCAAACTCATCGAGATTTGTTTTCCCTAAGAACACAGACCCTTCACTCTTGAGCCTAGAAATTACATGGGCATCGTATGCTGCTATATAGTTATCAAGAATTTTTGATGCAGCGGTCGCACGACGTCCCTGAATTAAAATATTATCTTTCACGGCAATTGGGATACCGGCTAGCATGCCTATCTTTTCTCCCTCGGCAATTTTTTTGTCTATTTGTTTAGATTCAATAATTGCATGATCGTGATACACATCTAAAAATGCGTGGATCTCTAAATCTTTTTGATTGATTTCTTTTAAATATGTCTCTGTGAGCTCACGAGCAGAAATTTCTTTCTTTAAAAGTTTTTTGTGGATTTCTGTAATATCTTCGTGAATCATGATTTTTCTCCAAATACTTTTTTAGTCTTTACATATCCATCTTTGACCTCTGGAAGTTGTTCTGTGATTATTTTATGTGTCTCATTATTGACCACTCTCCCCTCATCATGACGGTTCATATTTGCCATAGGCGCCATTGAAAGCACCGGCGATATATGTGCAACATCAGCGCGTGAAAGTTCAGCCACATACGCCAAGATTGATTCTATCTCACGAGGGAACCGCTCTAACTCTTGAGGTGTTACCTCAACTCGAGCGAGTTTAAATAATTGCTCGATATTCGCCTTATCCATAGAGATTACTATAGACGATTATTACAGTAAGTTCAAAAATTCTTTTTCACTCAAAATTTTTACACCCAGTTTTTGCGCACGAGCATATTTTGACCCAGGCGACCCCCCTACCACAACATAACTTGTATTTTTTGACACGGATTCCGAAGTTATCCCACCTTCTATGCGAATACGTGCTTTTGCATCATCACGACTCATTGTTTCAAGCTCTCCCGTAAGCACAAATGACTTGCCCGAAAGCTTACCAGGCTTTTTCTTTTTTTCATGCAAAACTGTAACACCAACTTTTTCCAATTTACTAATATATTTAATTGAATATGCATTATGGAAGTAATTAAAAATACTAGATGCAACTACTTCTCCAATATTTCGCACCTCAAGTATATCTTCACGACTTGCATTCATAATACTCTCAAGCGATCCAAAATGACTCGCTAGATCCCTCGCAGTCTCTTCCCCTACATGCAAAATTGAAAGCGCCACAATAAATCGTGGTAACGAAATTTTTCTTGATTTAGAAATTGCACTAATAATATTTTTTGCTGACTTTTCGCCAAATCGCTCAAGTACCGCAATATCGCCCTCTTGCAACTCAAATAAGTCCGCCGCGTCTTGTATAAGACCTTCATCGAGTAATACATTTATTGTTTGTGGACCAAGACCATCAATATCAAACGCGTGCTTGCTTACAAAATGATACATAACTTCTTGTCTCAATCGTGGACATTTTTTATTTATACATCGTATAATGATGCCTTTGCCGTCACGCAAAACATCTTCTCCGCACACTGGGCATCGTGTAGGCATATGAAATACTCTCTCACTACCAGTCCGTAAATCAACTAAAACTTTTTTTATATCTGGAATTACATCACCCGCACGACCGACGATCACACTGTCACCTACGCGTACGCCTAAACGCTTAATCTCGTCTTCGTTATGCAAGGTTGCTCGACTAATCGTCACTCCACCAACACGTACAGGCTGCAGGTGAGCTACTGGCGTAAGTACGCCCGTACGTCCAACTTGGATAATAATATTTTCAACTTTTGTAACTGCCTCAACGGGTGCAAATTTATATGCGACTGCAGCTCGCGGGGCCTTCCCCACAACACCGAGACGTTTATACAGCGCATTATTATTAATCGCAACGACAATTCCATCGATTTCATATGCAAATTTTTCGCGCTCATGTTCAATTTTTTTATGAAAAGAAAATACTCCACTTAAATTTTTACAAGTAGTCGCATGTGGGTCTGTCTTAAACCCAAGACTTTTCAATATCTCGTGCTCTTCACTATGATGCTTCTGACCTACTTCGACAATTAAATCATACGCTAAAAATTCAAGCTTACGCTCGGAAACAATACTCGGATCAAGTTGCCGTAAACTTCCTGCTGCAAGATTGCGTGCATTAGCGTATATTTTTTCATTGTTTTTCTCCTGCTGGCGATTGATAAATACGAGACCTGCGCGAGAAATTAAAGCCTCTCCTCGCACTTCAACCCGCGACTGAGACAAAACCTTACGTGCCAGTAAAGATTCTTGATTACCGTGTAGTTCAAGCTTTAATGGAATTGATTCAATAGTTTTAATATTTGCAGTGATATCTTCACCGACATACCCATCACCACGCGTCGATCCTCGCACTAAAACACCGTCCTGATATTCCAAAGAGATCGCAAGACCATCAAGCTTTAATTCTGCAAAGTATTCGTGACTCCCAGATGGTAAAAGTTTTTTTATACGCGCCTCCCAATCATGCATGTCCTCTTCTGAGAACGCGTCTTCAAGCGAAAGCATTCGGACCTCATGAGTTACTTTTTTAAACCGCGCGAGGGCTTTCCCCTCAACTCTCTGTGTCGGGGAATCTGCCGTTATAAGCTCTGGATATTCGTCTTCAAGCTTTTTAAGCTCGTACTTCAATGCGTCGAGCGCAACCTCTGAAATCTCAAGCTTATTCTCAACGTGATATTGATAACGATATTTATTAATAAGATCGCGAAGCTTAGCCGCACGATCTCGAATATTTTTTTGAATCATTGCGGACAGAGCGATGGATCAGGACTATCACAAATCTCAATAGTACGAGTTACTATCGGATTTGCACACGCATTATTCCCTCGCGCAGTTATAACTACAACTTCTGAGTCGGCGGGATCCACTGTACCAAAGTTGCCTAACAAGTCTACTGCGTCATCATACACATAGGTATCAATAGTAACTGGATTTGCGCATATCGGAGACACTCCTCCTGTACTAACATTAAAAATAAACCTGCGGCATGCAATCGGGTCAAATCCTAAGCCATATAAAGTACGCATTCCTGTAGGCCCAGTGCATAGTGGATCCGTCGAAGGTGCTGGATTGCTTCCAAAAGTTGGCGTTACGACCATCGTTCCTAACGGTGGCACTCCGCCAATTCTGATATCGGTCCCGCCACAATTAATAGTGCAATTCACATCCCCATTGCACGGCTGAATTGCGTCCCAAAATCCAGCACTTCTCGCTGGATTCACCTTTTTAATATAATAATGCGCACATTCCTTTACGGCGTCTGCTGAATAAAATGCTTTGTACGATTCACGTGCTGCCTTATTAATTTGTAATTGTCCAAAAATAGTATTAAAAATACCAAGTACCACAGACATAGCAGAGGTCATAATTAAAATAGCAAGAAGAAGTGTTATACCACGCCTTAAAAAATTGAATTTCATAAATTTAAAACAGAAATTGGTTTTTATCAACTAAGAGCTGTGAAACTGATGTCTCAACATCAAGTGTAGTACTTAAATTACTAAGCCCGGGAGTTTGAGCTCTCATAACAATTATAACTCGTGGCTGAACATTATCAGTAGAGCTTGAATCTTCTCCAAATACCCGAAATCTCAAATTCTGAATCTGCACTTCTCTTGCAGTTACCGGAAAAAATGAGGCGGCCGCGCCACCTAGCACCGACTTTAAAACGCATGAAACGGGAGCTGTCCCGTTACACCCATCGACAGCCGCAGGCGATGTACTTCTTTTATACACAACACTTTCACCTCTCGCATTTCTAAATTGGAAACACCCCTCTGGGCCATCAATTGCTTGATTATATGTGCTGGCACAATAATTTGTACTACTGAATGCTGGACAAACAATGCCATTGGGCGTAGATACATCTTGGTAACAAAAACCAGTGCGTGCTTCTCGAGCGATGGTCTCAAGAGTAAAACGTAAATTATCTTGATTTACTTGAATATAAAACGCTTTCTTCCCCGCTTTAGAAATTGAAAGCAAAGCTCCAACCGCAATCGTTGCGACAACCGAAAACACCCCAACTGCAACGATAAGCTCAAGAAGACTAAAACCTTGTCGATTTATTTTTTTTTGCATTAATCCTTTTAATACTTTCATTATTATTTTAACCATGGAGTAAACTGGGTATTGACTTCATACGATGCTGTGCCAAACCTTCTTCGCCATGAGACTGTTGACCTCACCTTCCAATCATTCACAGGCCAAGCCAATATCGTAGTTCTACTCTGCGATGCAGTTATAAAAAGACGAAGATCAAATTTAGTAGGCGTCCCAGAATTATATTGATAAAAACCATTAACATCTTTTCTCAACGGAAACGCGTTTGTACATATAAGACCTGAAGCAACTGTATTTGTACACGGTGTTAAACCTGTTGCCGAGCGTAGTGGATCGTTTTGCGGATTACTAAAAATACACCCTAAAGTAAGATCTCTGCAACTCGCGGGCGGATTAAACGCAGCATTCGCATCACAGGTCGGACGCAGACATGGCAAAGCAGGATCACGCAGTGAACTTAAAAAATCAGTGTCACGCATATTTCGAAGCAATTCTATCCCTTCTTGAGCGAGGTTTGCCGCAATAAGCTCATCCTTAAAAATTGCTGCTGCAGACAGGCTTTGATTCGCAAGAGTCATTGCGCCCACAATCCCCATCATAAAAACATAAATAGCTACTATTGACTCAAGAAGAGTAAAGCTACGAGTGAGATTTATTGAGTTATAGAAACTTGACCTGTTCGCCATATTATTACTTTACGCTTTTCAGCAGAATCTTGCGACCAAACATTAATAGTAAATGGGCCATATTGACCATATAATATGCCCCCTCCGTCACTCACTTCAGTTGTGGGATCTGGTCGATAGTAAATGACATTCAATGCAGAAGGGTTCCCAGCGCCTGCGGCATCGTAACTTTCCACATGAACCCCGCCTAAAAGCGTAATGGTCTTAACTAAAACATCAACCCCCGGATCATATCTTTTATTTGCAGGAGCTACATCAGAAAAAATTATAATTTGTTTATTTGCTGCCCCGACTCGAGTAGTGTAAACTCCGTAATTATTTTTTGGCGCTCCTGCATTTATACTAACCGCAACGGCACGTGATTGTGCGTCACGAAACGCGAGGGCAAGATCACGCGCAGCATTATCAACTGCTGTTATCTGTTTAAACTTAGGAAAATTTATAAAAATAATTGTCGATATAAACATAATAACTGAAATACTGACAATCAACTCTACGAGCGAAAACCCTTTCTCCTCTCTCATACAAGAGTAATCAAGTTATAATACCAAGGCATAAAATTCCCCGCGATAAGTATAAATGCGATAAAAGTACCGAGCGCCAAGAACGGCGCAAATGGTACCTCAGTCTTGCCAGTATACGATCCCACTACCAACATCGCTATACCGAATATCGAACCTATCCAAAATGCCAATAAAATACCGAAAAGTACTCCGGGATAACCCAAGAAAAGCCCGAGGGAAAGCGCTAATTTTGCGTCACCAAAGCCCATCCACATTCCGCGCGATAAAAACCAGATACTAGCAAAAAATACAAACGCACCAACAGCGCCCGCAACATCATACAAGATCGTCGAGCCAACGCTCATTGAAAAAATTCCTGTAGGCACAACTTCGGTTGCGTAACTCATTCTTTGATATACATCTAAAGCTTCAAACAAAACTGCAACAAAAAAAAGAAGAAAACTTAGTTGATCTGGAATAATTTTATGCCTAATATCATACACTGAAATTGCAATAAGAATTGAGAAAAAAGTAAGGACAGAAATAAATTCGAGCAAAAATGCTTTAGAAATTATTTGGGACTCATTACCAAGCATCACCCAGCCAACACTCACAAACACCAAGGCTGTGACAAGCTCCACAAGAGGATATTGTAAAGATATTCCGCTACCACAATACCTGCACCTACCCCGTACCGTCATGTAGCTTGCAAGTGGTATGAGATCAATCCATTGAAGTTTTTTCAAACAGGAAAAACATCGTGACCGCCCTCGCAAACTTTCTCCCGAATTAAAACGCAGCACGAGTACATTTAAAAAACTCCCGATTGCAAGCCCAAAGAGGAAAAGAAATATCAGCGGCATAATATTTAAATCAATTGCCAACGTTTATGGGGAAACATCGTAACAACTATCGGCAGCCTGTGTGCCGGCAGTTAAATCACACTGCGCAGATGCCCCATAAAAATCACCAGCTGGCACACTACCCAGAGGTACACCAAGATAAAGATCTCGATCACTTTTTAGTACATTTTGACCGTTAGGCAAAGAAATTTCCATCCAAGCCCCAAGATGAAAATAATGGCAAGACCCCGTAACTGCCGTACAATCTAGTGGAGTTGGAGAGTTATTCTGTAAAGCATTATAAAAATAGTTGGTATTCCTATAAGTATCTTTCGACACTGTAGAAATGTACTTACCGGCTATTGAGCCACTGACAGCATAAATATCGTCTGGATACTCTCGTACATCTGTATAATAAAGCTCCAGCGCGCTACGAATTTCACGAATATCAGCAACCCGGCGAGAATCACGAGCCTTTTGACGAGAATTATTAAGTGAGGCAATTACTATACTCGCAAGAAGTCCTATAATTGAAACTGCCACTAAAAGTTCGACTAAAGTAAAAGCTATTATAGATTGTACTCTGCTCTGCTTAATCATACATCTATGATAACAAAAAATTTAAAAATACTCACATTTCTTACCAGTGCATAACATTAGGGAGTTAACATGTATTGCTTATACCTCTTAATCCGTAAATACTGCAACATATATTTTACGAGAGCACGCAATATCCCAAATCCATATCGAACACTTTTTGAAAGCCCTATCATTGATGCGTCAGGAAAATACCTCGTCTCTATTGGGACTTCTGCAACCCGAAAGTTACCAATTCTAAGCTGAACAATTATTTCTGTATCGAAAACAAAATCATTTGAATTCTCTTCAAACGGAACAGTTTGTAACACTTTCTTACTATATGCTCGAAACCCTGAATGATATTCACTCAAATGCAGTCCTAGAATAAAATTCTCGGTCTTCGTTAAAATTATGTTTGCAATAAATTTCCAATACGGCATCCCTCCCTTTAACGCATTTTTTCTTACGGCCATTCGCGAACCGAAAACCGCATCCGCCGTCCCCGCGATAATTGGCGCAATAAGTTGCGGAATCGCTTTGGGGTCATACTGATGGTCAGGATGAACCATGACAACAATATCAGCCCCTAAATCAAGTGCCTTCTTATAACACGTTTTCTGATTCCCTCCGTACCCTTTATTTTTACTATGAACAAAAGTTTTAATGCCAAGGCTTCGAGAGATCTCAACTGTATTATCACGACTTGCATCATCAACGAGTATAATACCACTAACCCATTCTTTGGGGATATCATTAAATGTGCGCTCAAGAGTTTTTGCAGCGTTATATGCAGGCAAAACAGCGATAATTTTCTTCCCGCCAGTTAAAGTTTTTGATGACATATGAGATTAAAATTTACTTTTTTGAGCAATAACGTGCAGCACCTCTCCCCTGCTCGAAAAATATAGCGCAATATTTATTATAAAACAAAGTGGCACCAATATACTCATGCAAACAGTATGAAAAAACAGCAAGGGCGCCTTAACTCTCTTCCCTTGGAAACCACCAAAAAGCACCTGCTCCGTATTCGTCAACTTGCTCAAAATGCTTTGAGCTGAAATATACGTTGAGTATTCAAGCGAGAATGTCCTTACTTTCTTAATTTCAAAACCATGTTGCATAAGTAATTTTAGTAAAGTATTTTTAGAATAAAAAGTAAGATGATATTTTAAATCATACCCCAACCAATATTTACCAACAAAATTACGAGTCCACGACCCTAAATTTGGAACCTCGACGATAAAATATCCGCGAGGCCTTAATAATTGATGAATTTTTTCTATGTATGCCTCTGGGTCTTTGACATGCTCGAGGACATGCCACATTGTGACCAAATCAAATACCTCACTATCAATTTTTAAATCAAGCAAATCTTTATCATAAACTTCTAGCTTTAGAGTACCCCGTGCGTGCTCAAACGCAGGGCGCGATATTTGAGTGCCCACGACATGCTCGTAATTAAAATATTTTTTTAGAAAATACAATGTCCACCCTCTTCCACATCCTATATCCAGGATTTTCTTCTTCCGCCCTGCTAGAAAATAAATTTTTAATGCTCTAGCAAAACGAAATATTGTCACTATGCTTTCAACCCCAAAAATAAATCTATCAACGCTCGCTCCAGCCTTATTATGGTAGTAATCATTATATAAAAGATCTGGCTCAAAGTTCTCAAGAAACTTCTTACTAAAAACCAAACCACATCTGCGACACTCAAAGAGTTTATCGCCAGCTAAGTCTACCGCTACTTCTTTATTTCGATGATCACATCTCATAGCCTATTCTTCTGCAAGTTTTTTAAGCACATGCTCATACCTAAGTACTGAATCAATATTTGCAGGATTTTTATATAAAGCAGTTTGATATACTGCTAACGCATTCTCCCAATCTTGCTTACCCTCATATAATTCCCCGAGCCACAAATATGCGTCAAGCCAAGGACTCTCATTTTTTTTCAAGGAAATATAAAATTTATCTAATGCTTCATTTTCTTTACCCTGTAGCATTAAAGCCCTTGCGTCGGTAATTTCATTAATTTCCTGGCGTATTGATTCATTTGCAACTTGATCCAATAATTTATTTACCCCAGCAGTATCTCCATTCATTTTTTTTGCCACAAGATAATAAAAAGGGATTTCATACAAAGATGTATCCTTGCTTGCTTTTTCGAGTGAAAAGTTATCTGTAAAATCTCGGCCTCTTTCTTCTGCTTTTTTATAATTTTTTTGAGCAAAATAATATTTTATCTCCAACAATTCAAGCCCAGCATTATCAGGGAATTGAGTTAAACTCTCAATTAAATATATACGAGCAGTCTCAACATCATGAAATCGTAAAGCCGCAGTAATAATTGATCTGTAAACTTCAATATACGCGCTTTCAGGCAAACTTTTTATGTGAAGAGCACTTTTTAAAACGATAAGTGATTCAATGTAGTTGCCCTCTTTTTGTAAAGCGATTGCATAATTTGTTTTATTCCTAATATTATCATAATCAACATCAAGCGCAGCCGCCCAAAAAACTTTGTGATCTTTCCACACAGGCAGTCGCACAAAAGTCATATAACACGCCCCTAAAAACGGAATTAAAAATAAAATACATGCCACTATATTTTTTTGTATCTCACTACGGCTAATTTTTGACACATAGTACCTTATAAAAAATACAACGGCGATAATCATACCAAATGACGAAAGATACAAATACCTTTCATTAATATATGTGTAGATGGGAGTCACTACATTATTAACTGGAGCAAGAGCTGCAAGAAACCAATAAACCCCCACTGTTACTTCTGGAGCTTTTTTGTAGTAATAAACCGCGGTAAAAATCAAGAACAATATCGCTGCCGCACTTAATACGACCACCTGACTAATATGCTGCTCTACCGGAAACCACTCGTAGTTAATTGTTTGAGGATAAGGGACAAACATCAACCGAATATAATACGCGAGCCCATGCGGCA
>CAYIZO010000014.1:0-10739 GCA_964368005.1 uncultured Candidatus Saccharibacteria bacterium | reverse complement strand
AGACTGGTAAATTATGTCCTGTCGAGTGGGAGCCAGGCAAAAAGACATTAAATTAATGATCATTATAAAGAGAAGCTCCCCGCGGTGGGGAGCTTTTGTTAATGAATTGTTGGTGAAATTTGAAGATCGAGTCGCTCGACGTAGTGGAGTGTAGCAGCCAGTCGCGTGATCGGTTTGAATCTGGACGTGCTCTCATCGATGACGAATGTGATGAAACTGCCTTCACACCAAAGCGTGGTTACATAATGAGGCCCTTGCATGAGGTGGTCCTCTTGAAGGCCGCAGCCCAGATCGTGGGCTATTTGTGGCTTTGGAATCGGTTGGGTGGTGCGGTATACCGCCATGTGAGGTCTCCTCCTCGATACAAAAGAACTTTAATTTAAGTATTCATTAGTGCTGTACATGAGTCAAGTTTGACAAACTACTTTAAGATATAGATACTTGTCTATATGTCATCGTATCGTGTAAACTATAAAGAAAAAAATTGTGCTGAGTGCTTTGGAGTTCTCGCTGATCATACTCGCATTCGCATACTCGATACAATCAAAAAAGAGCAAACGAATGTTTCTTCTTTAGTAGAATCGATCGGGCTTACTCAGCCAACAATTTCTTATCATTTAAAAATGCTTGATGGTGTTGGTTTAATTACAAAAGAGCGTCGTGGGCGGGAGATATATTATACATTTAACAAAGATTATCCGTGTAAGGGGTGTGGAGTTTTTACTGCACCCATTAGAGTATGAGTGACAAGGTCATAAAAAGAATTTATATGGATCATGCTGCCTCCACCCCGCTTGATTCGCGTATTCGAGTTGCGATGGATCCATATTTGGAAGAAGAGTTTGGTAATCCCGGCGCCTTATATCGTGAAGGGCGTCGTGCAAAAGATGCGCTTGAAAATGCGCGCGAATCAGTCGCAGGAATTTTAAATGCCGATATGAGCGAGATCATATTTACTTCGGGAGGTACGGAGGGAGATGTGCTCGCGCTTACTGGTATCGCGCGTATGTATGCGAATTATGGCAAGCATATTATCTCGACTACGATTGAACATCACGCAGTTTTGCATACGCTTGATGCTCTTAAAAAAGAAGGGTTTGAGATTACTCTTATTGAAGTTGGACAAAACGGAATAGTAAACCCACAACATATCGAAGATGCATTACGACCTGATACAATTTTGGTATCGGTTATGTATGCAAACAATGAAATTGGCACCATCCAGCCTCTTGCAGAAATAGCACGACGAATAAAGAAATTTCGAGATATAAAAACCGACAAAATGTCAGGGCCATTTTTTCATACTGATGCTTGTCAGGCGGCTGGATATCTAGACCTTGATGTAAAAAGTTTTGGAGTTGATTTAATGGTAATGAATGGTTCAAAAATTTATGGACCAAAAGGAGTAGGCGCGCTGTATGTACGAAAAGGCGTACGAATAAAGCCGATGTTTTTTGGCGGTGCACAAGAAGGTAAACGTCGTGCGGGGACGGAGAATATTTTTGGTATTGTGGGTTTCGCAGAGGCTCTCAAAATCGCAAATGATGAGCGTGATGAGGAAAGCAATCGTGTAAAAAATCTCCGTGATAAACTTATCGATGGTATTTTAAAAATAATTCCACGCACCGTGCTCAATGGTGATCGTGATTTGAGACTACCAAACAATGTAAATATTTCAATTCTTGATATTGAAGGCGAGGGCGTTATTTTGTATCTCGATTCATATGGGATCGCATGCTCTACCGGATCTGCTTGTACTTCAGAAAGCCTTGATCCATCGCATGTTATTCTTGCTCTTGGCCGCCCGTACGAGTACGCTCATGCATCAATTCGATTTACATTAGGGCGAAGCACTACTAGTGAAGATGTAGATCGAGTACTTGAGGTTTTGCCGAGGGTAACTGAAACATTGCGAAAAATTTCACCGATTAAGGTGGAGATGGATGCGAAAAGCATGTCACACCCAGAAGCGTTCGCGGGGGAGGGCTTGCGAGTAAAGGCAAAGTCAAAAAATTATAAGTAAAAATAAGTATGCAAAACAAATCAAATAAAGAAATAAAGGGAATAGATATAGATGTTATTAATCAATATACAGGTGAGAAGTGGTACTACACTGATATTGTAAAAGAGCATTTTTTTAAACCGAGAAATTTACTTCTTGAGGATCCGAGCGATGATGCTTTTAACGCGACTGGCATGGTAGGAAGTCCTGCATGCGGTGATATGATGCATATGTGGATGCGTGTCGATCCTACTACAGAGCGCATCCAAGATCTCAAATGGAAAACGTTTGGTTGTGGTTCTGCGATTGCGGCTACCAGTATGTATTCAGTAATGCTGACCGAAAATGGAGGACTGAGTGTCGCAGATGCGCTCAAAGTAAAACCTCAGCATATTATGGAGCGCCTTGGAGGTCTCCCAAATCGTAAGATTCATTGCTCAGTACTTGCCGATAAAGCATTTCAAAAAACCGCAAATGATTATTTTCGAAAGACAGGGCAAAATCAGAGGATTGTTATTGAGGGGGCACGGGTTATCGACGAGCGACTTAATATTACCGACAAAGATATTGAGGAAGCAGTGCTTGAGGGTGCTATGACCTTGGAAGATGTGCAAAAAAAGCTTAAAGTAGGAGTAGGTATGCAGACCGAAGCATTAGTAGAAATTGAACAACTTATAAGATTTTATTCTGAGAAATATTATGGATGACAATAAACCAAAAACCCCAAAAATAGCGCGTATATTTGTTGATCGGGATTTGTGCATTGGAGCGGCAAGTTGCGTTGCTATTGCGCCAGGAGTATTTGCACTTGACGATGAAAACAAAGCGACAGTTATTAATGAGAAAGGTGCTGATGATGAAACGATTTTACTTGCCGCGCAGTCATGTCCTACTCGAGCAATTATACTATTCGATGAACACGGTAACCAAATTTATCCATAATAAAATACTTTTTATAAATTTTTATCGGTGTCGCCCAGTGATAAAATGGGTTCGAGCCGTTAAATATGATCTGTATCATATTTAACGGGTTAAGCCGTAAAAATTTAAAAAAGTATGGAGTAGTAAAAACATTAAAACTATGAGAACACCAAAAAAATTAAATTATACAAAATTAGAAGGTTTAAGTGAGCGTCAGTTAAGCGAGCATCACGATGTATTGTATGCAGGTTACGTAAAAAAGATTGACGAAATTGAGGAGAAATTAAAAAAAGTAGATCTTACGCTTGCAAATGCAACTTCTAGCGAACTTCGTGCGTTAAAAATAGAGGAGACTTTTGCGCTCAACGGTGTAAAGCTCCACGAAGGATATTTTGACAATATGAAAGAGGGGGGAGGCGCCCCTACTGGAATTATTATGACCCTTATTGAGCGTGACTTCGGCTCATATGAGCATTGGATGGCTGAATTTAAGGCGCTTGGTCTTGCGGCGCGTGGATGGGTGGTGCTTTCATACGATCTCGATGAAAAACGATTGAAAAATATTGTATGCGATACACACAATCAAGGGGGTGTATGGAACTCCGTCGCAGTCTTTATTATGGATGTGTATGAGCATGCGTACTTTCTTGATTATGCGACTGCACGCAAGGCGTATATTGAAACATTCTTTAAAAATATTAATTGGGATTATGTCAATAGTACGCTCGAACGCTACCGTATCGGAAATTGAGCGAGTATTAGAATCAGATGTACGCCCAATGCTCGCAATGCATCGGGGAAGTGTTGATTTTGTTTCGTTTGAAAATGATGTAGTTTCATTACGACTCCAAGGCACTTGTCGTGGATGTCCTCTTTCACAGTTAACTCTCAAGGCAGGCATTGAGTCGATCCTCAAAGATACATTTTCAAATATTGAGCGAGTAGAGGCTGTTGACTAAAGGTCTATTTCTCGTTATAATCAAAGCATAAATATGGAAGACTTAACAAAAAGCCAGTTAGTACTTTTATTTATTTTAATAAGTATTGTTGTTTCTTTTTCCACTGCAATTGTGACTGCGACATTATTTCAGCAAGCACCAAGCTCAGTTACCAATACTATCCAGCGCGTTGTTGAGAAGACTGTCGGTGGCGATTCAAAAGATGCTGATAGCAAAGAAACAATTCGAATTGTAACGGAGGAAGAGAGGGTTATTGAAGTTGTAAAAAATGTTTCTCCAGCTGTAGTGAGTATTATCGCCTCGAAAGATTTGCCAATCATTGAACAGTGCTATACATCACCCTTCGGAGATAATGAGGCTCTCAATCAAGCGTTTCCTGAATTTGTAATCCCGCAACTATGTAAAAGAGGTACTGAGAAAAAACAAATTTCGGCGGGGTCTGGTTTTATTGTGCGCGGCGATGGGATGATTGTTACAAACAAACATGTCGTGCAAGACCGTGAAGCAGAGTATACCGTCGTTATGAATGATGAAAAGAAATTTAGCGCAAAAGTACTTGTACGCGATCCACTTGAAGACGTAGCACTCTTAAAAATTGACGCAAAAGATTTGCCGCACCTTTCTATGGGAGATTCAAATACCTTACGAACTGGTCAGCGAGTAATCGCTATTGGTAATGCTCTTGGTGAATTTCAGAATACTGTTTCTTTGGGAGTTATCTCGGGTTTGAGCCGTACGCTTGTTGCATCTGGTGAAACATTGCGATCGGTTATACAAACTGACGCTGCAATTAATCCGGGCAATTCGGGAGGGCCCTTGATTGACCTTGAAGGCAATGTTATCGGTGTAAATACTGCTATTGCCGCCGGTGCTCAAAGTGTAGGTTTCGCGCTACCAATCAATGTTATAAAAAAGGATATCGCAAGCGTTGAAAAAACAGGAAAGATTGTGTACCCATTTCTTGGGGTACGCTATGCTATGATAAATGAAGATCTTAAAAAGGCGAGAAATCTCGCGGTCGCCGAAGGGGCTTTAGTTGGCGGCGGGCAAGATGGGGCAGCAGTTACAGCGGGGTCTCCGGCTGCTTTTGCCGGCATTCGCGAGGGCGATATTATTATCGAATTCGCGGGTGAGCGCGTCACAAAATCAAATGCCTTAGGCGATATTATAAATAGACACAAAGTAGGCGATACTGTTTCTGTAAAACTATTACGCGACGGAAAAGAGATGACATTACAACTTGCATTAGCAGAAAGAAAATTCTAAAACTATGCCACCATTTAATAATTTTACAATCAAAGCACAAGAGGCGCTTAAACGTGCGCATGATCTCGCGGTAGAGCGCGGACAAAGCTCGCTCAACGCGATGCACCTTTTGGCATCACTTTTATTGCAAGAAGAAGGAGTGATTAGTTCAATCTTAGATCGTCTCGAGATTGATTATATGCAATTTTCTGACATTGTTCTTGATCTACTTGATGAAAGGAAAGGTTCATTTGTATTAACTCCAAATCAACAGTTTTATCTTACACCAGAACTCGCACGTGTCATTGAAGTTGCACACAAAGCGGCAGCGCTCCTTAAAGATGAATATATTTCGACTGAGCATTTGTTTTTGGCGCTTTTAGAAACTCCGAGCAAAGCAAAAGAAATACTTGATAAATTTAAGATCGACAGAGAAGATGTTCTTAAGGCTTTGCAAACAATACGTGGATCACAGCGCGTGACTGATGAAACGCCTGAGGCAAAATACCAAGTGCTTGAAAAATATGCGCGCAATATTACAAAACTTGCGCGAGAAGATAAGCTTGACCCTGTCATCGGTCGTGACGATGAGATACGACGCGTGATCCAAGTACTTTCGCGTCGAACTAAAAATAATCCAGTGCTTATTGGTGAGGCTGGCGTGGGCAAAACTGCAATTGTAGATGGTCTTGCATCGCGTATTATATCTGGAGATGTCCCAGAGAGTTTGCGGGGCAAAGAAGTAGTAGCGCTTGATTTGGGCTCACTTGTAGCTGGCACAAAATATCGTGGTGAATTTGAAGAGCGACTTAAGGCTGTTATAAAAGAAATTCAGCGTTCAGAAGGTCATATTTTACTCTTTATCGATGAGCTCCACACTCTTGTTGGTGCTGGTGCGGCAGAGGGCGCTATGGACGCTTCAAATATGCTCAAGCCTGCTCTTGCACGAGGCGAACTTCATGGTATTGGCGCAACCACACTCAAAGAATATCAAAAGTATATTGAGAAAGATCCCGCGCTTACCCGTCGTTTTCAGCCGGTGTTTGTCGAGGAACCATCGATGGATGATGCGATATCAATTTTGCGAGGGTTGAAAGAAAAATACGAAATTCATCATGGCGTAAAAATTACTGATGATGCAATTCGCCAAGCGGTTGATTTATCGCGTAGGTATATTACTGATAGATTCTTGCCAGATAAAGCAATCGATCTTATGGATGAGGCGGCAAGTTCTTTGCGCCTTGATTTGGAATCGACCCCACTTGATTTAGAGCACTTAAAGCGTGAAATAATGCGTCTTGAGATTGAGCGAGAAGCAATGAAAAAAGATGGTAAATCAAAACGACAATTTGTGCCACTCGATAAAAAGCTCTCAGAACTAAAAGAAAAGAAAGATACCCTAGAAGAAAAATGGCGCAATGAAAAAGAAACTATCGTGCGTATACGCGAGATGAGTCAGGACCTTGAGCGATTACGTCAAGAATCAGATTCCGCTGAGCGCAAGGCAGATTACACTCGCGTTGCAGAAATTCGCTACGGCAGAATTCCTGCACTTACCGCTTCGCTTGAAGAAGAAGATAAGCGACTTAAAAAGTTTCAAAATTCACGCAAAATCTTAAAAGAAGAAGTAGGCCCAGAAGAAATTGCCCGTGTAGTGTTTAGGTGGACTGGCGTGCCAGTTGAGCGAATGCTTGAGGAAGAAACTCATAAGCTTACAGAGATGGAAGCATTGCTAAAAGCTCGTGTTGTCGGGCAAGAGGCCGCTATTACTGAAATTTCAAATGCGGTACGTCGCGCTCGTGCTGGTATTCATGAAGAAGATCGACCACTAGGTTCGTTTATGTTCTTAGGTCCTACGGGCGTTGGTAAAACTGAACTCGCTCGTGCATTGGCAGAATTTATGTTCAACGATGAAAAAGCGCTTATTCGCGTAGATATGTCAGAGTTTATGGAGAAGCACGCGGTTTCTAAATTTATTGGTTCACCTCCAGGTTACGTAGGATATGAGGAGGGGGGGCAGCTTACCGAACTTGTACGCCATCGCCCGTATTCAATCTTACTTTTTGATGAAATTGAAAAAGCACATCCCGAAGTGTTCAATATAATGCTTCAGATTCTTGATAATGGGCGGCTTACTGACGCCAAGGGTAGACATGTTAACTTCAAAAATACGGTCATAATTATGACTTCCAATATTGGATCTGAGCTTGTATATGAGATGGGTAAGGTTGGATTTCAGCTTGGGCAAGAGGCAAAAGCTGAAGAATTACGTGGGCAAGAGTTACAGCGAAAGATTAAAAAGGCACTTGAAAATCGTTTTCGCCCAGAGTTTTTGAATCGACTTGATGCTATAATTATATTCAATTCTTTACAGAAAAAGGATTTGTTAAAAATTGTTGATATTCAAATTGCTGCAGTTCGTGCGCGATTAGTGAAAAAGGGCATTGAGTTTGAAGTATCGCAAGAGGCAAAAAATTTATTAATCGCAGAAGGGTATGATTCTAATTATGGCGCAAGACCTCTCAAGCGTGTTATCCAAAATAAAATTTTAAACCCACTGGCAGAGATGCTTGTGGGAGGTAAGATTCACGAAGGTGCGGTTATCTCGATTGATGTTAAAGATGGGAAGCTGACATTTCAAAACTCTGCTCGTGCTCGAGATAAAAAATCACCCGAACTTGCACACGCAAAGAAATAAATAAAAAATACTAATGCAGTATGGAAAAAGTTGAAATATTTGAAAATCCTCCAGAGACGGGAGAGCTATCTTTAGAACAACGCGGTGGAATTATTGAAAAGATCGGTAAGAAATTTCCAAAATTGAAGCCATTAATTTTCGCATTTGCTACATCAATTGTAACTTTTTCTGAGCCAGAGTTTGCGAGCGCTCAAGAAGCGCAAAAAACACATGTAGCTAGTAAGAGCGCTGAAACTGCGGATGAAGCACTTCAGAAACTGAGTGATATTGATTTTCTTTCTTTTATAGATAATGTAAGTAAAATTCGAGCTGAAATTGCACTTGTTGGCAGGGAAATTCCTGAGAACGTGATTTACGCAAATATTCGAGAATACGAAGCGATTGATCGTGGCACTACTTTTCGTGAAGATAACAAGGGTACCTTACCCGAATCTGCGGAGAGCATAATGATATGTATAGAATTTGCTCATGGTGATTCAATTAAGGCTGTGTATCCCGATGGCAAAGAGTTTGTGCATACAGCAGGTGGGACAAAATCTGCTTTCTATGTAAGGCACGCGGAAGGCGGAAAATTTACCGAAGGCGGAAAATTTGAAGTACAAGGCCGTGGAGCTACGAAGGGTGACGCGCTTCAAAATGCATTAGAAAGCACAAGTTTATTTTTAGGCGGAGATATATCTACTCGCGATGAACTGTCAGACAAAAAGTTAGACGATGCTGAGGGCACTTATTCTGAGAGCGGTATGGTAAGCGTGCTTACAACCAAAACTGAACATTACATAAAGAGTTATAGGATTATAGAATATAAGGAAGTTTTTAGCGACGAGGGTGAAATAACATGTATGGTAACTGTTGAGGTAGTGGGTGGGTCAATGCTAGGACGGTAAAAAATATGATATCGCAAATAAAATACCAACTTTATTCTTTGCTTGAAAATACTCAGCTGGATGAAAAAGAGACCCTTCGTTCATATTTTAAAAAACTATCAGATACAGACGCAGCAAAGTTGGTTGCCGTTTTTACGAAATTTCCTCATTCAATTGCTGCGTACAATGATTATGTCAAAGCGTTTCAACAAGAAAACAAGCCAATTTTGCCTGAGAAATTCGAAGAAATTCTTTCTTCTATTATTACAAAATACCAAAAATAGGCTCGGTATTTTTTGTAAGTGAAATAAGTAATTAGCAAAATAAAATGAGCAGATTATAGACGTGCTCAGGTCGTTTGTTTTAGTCTTTTGGCCATTTTCCGAATCGAGCGCGAGTTCTTCCGTCAGGACGACTCTCTTGTTCGCCAAGATTTGGGAGTGGTCTGATTCTTCGCCCGCCAGGCACAGGAATCGGGTCGTTATAACTATCGTTTTGGATTTCTGCGCTTTCTCGTTTTGCAAGTGCTTCAGCGATTGAGGTGACAAGCCATTCAAATTCACCTCTCGTGAGTTGGATCTCACGACGCATGAGCCTAGCTACAGCCTCGGTAGTTTGGCGGTTTCTTCGCAGCTCTTCGAATGAAATATTGTTGCGCCCAAGTACTTGAGCAAAAAGCATATAGAGATTAATGACTCGTGCGCCTTTTGTTGGTCTCATATATAACTCCTCCTTTTTCTCCGAACAGAATGTACCACAAAATAGTAAAAAATACCAACCCTTTTAGCTGGTATTTTTTTATCGGTGCACGGGGAGGGATTCGAACCCCCGTAGGCATAAGCCGCCTGATTTACAGTCAGGTGCGATTGACCACTCCGCCACCCGTGCATATTTTATTGTCATTATGCCTCGTCAAAGACGGGCACCCGTGCATGACTAATGTGTAAATAGTATAAAACACTTTTGCTTTACTGCAAAGCCTCAGAGTTGCAATTTACCACTTTATGATTACTATGTATTAAGAAAGTTTCTTTGATGCCAAGAAGGGAGGCACACATGTTTCCAGTCGGATTTGACATCGTTACTGCAACGCTCGTTGAAGCTCAACTGACAAAAACACTTCGAGAACATCGTTTGCTAAAAATCAGGCATAAGCCTGTACGGAAATCAACAATTCGATATCTGCTCTTGATTGCGAGCATCCTCAAAAAAAAGGCGACTCATCAACCGTGCTCTGGTCTTGAGAAAAAGATCGTAGCTTTGGCCGAGCGCATTGCTACAAGGTCGTTCAACCACGAAGCGCTCAATTGGGAGAGCTTCTATGGGTTTTGCCTTCGGGCAGCTTCATATATTCGTGATACATACGAACGTCCACTGGTAGATGATGAAGCGGTGTTTCTGGCAAAGATGCGACGTTTTTTTGAAACTCTTGCCGATGACGCACATACGGGGTCTAAACAATCTGCATGAAGCTTGGTATCCAGCCAAGCTTTTTTTTATTCAAAAAACCTGTTACCATACAAAAACATTATGCCAATGTAGCTCAGTCGGTAGAGCAACTCCATGGTAAGGAGTAGGTCGCCGGTTCAATTCCGGCCATTGGCTCAAGCTATTTACAAATAAACTTTTTTACAGTACATTATATTCTATGCCACAGCCAAATTTAATGAGACTTCGTTGTACCGTCTGCAAGCGGTATAATTATTACGCACACAAGAATATCAAGCGTGTTGAGAAAAAGCTTGAGCTTTCCAAGCATTGCCAATGGTGTGTTAAGCACACGAAGCATAAGGAATTTAAGAAATAAAAAATGGCGGGCATGGCTCGCCATTTTTTGTGCTATTTGGTATCATTTCATCATCGAGGGGAGCTTAGTTGGGTGGGTCAAAAGCAAAACGATTTGCTTTTGACGAGCGAGCTCGTCAAATATGACTTAGGTCATATTTGACCGCGCGAGGGGCGCGACAACGAGGTCTTCTGTTTGATCTAAAATTGTGGGGGCATAAGCTCAATGGCAAACTGTCGGTCTCCAAAACCGAACTTCTAGG
>CAYIZO010000013.1:0-10903 GCA_964368005.1 uncultured Candidatus Saccharibacteria bacterium | reverse complement strand
TTGTCGCAGGAAGCGCTATGTGGAACAATGATTCGAAACATATTGCGTGGACGCGATTTTTGTTGCAAGCGGGTTACCAGCTGATATTATTTATACTTTTTGGTTGCATCCTAGGATCTTGGAAATAAAAAATTATGCTAAAAGAATTTAAACAATTTTTACTTCGCGGGAATGTCGTCGACCTTGCAGTCGGTGTTGTCATTGGTGCTGCATTTGGCACCGTAGTCTCAGCGCTTGTGTCAGATTTGCTCACGCCATTTATTGCCGCGATCGCAAAAGTTCCTGATTTTGGTCGGCTTTCATTTACGCTTAATGGTAGTCAATTTATGTATGGGCATTTTATAAATGCTCTTATATCATTTGTGTTGGTAGCGGGCGCGATTTTCTTTTTTGTTGTAAAGCCTATGAATTTGCTCATCACACGATCTCGTCGTGAACCGCCTGCAGATCCCACGACCAAAAAATGCTCTGAGTGTATGAGTGAAATCCCTCTTGCTGCAAAGCGGTGCATGCATTGTACGCAAGTAGTCAGCTAGATTTATCTTGTGTTTCGAGTGGTTTGGCGCGTACGACGCGTGCGACGAAATTTGCAGGGCAGTCGTGCCGAGTATATACAACATAAAGAAAGAGCAAGAAGCATAGCAACCACGCGCCTTCAGTTTTTTAATACGGCATATGGTTTTGCGGTAAAGAGGGTGAGTATTAAAAATCAAAAGACAATGTGGGGGAGTTGTTCGCGTAGGGGTAATCTAAATTTTCACTATAAAATTTCACTTTTGCCTGAGCGACTTGCCGACTATATCATTGTGCATGAGCTGTGCCACATTGGTGAGTTTAGCCATTCAAAAGCGTTTTGGAATCTCGTTGCAGAGACCGTCCCAAATCATCGTGAGCTTCGAGGTGAGTTGCGACTGCATAAAGGTAATGAATCTCGTTAATATATGAAAATAACATCAGCACAATTTATAAAAGGATTAAATGGTACCGACGAGATTCTCGATGATGGGCTTGGGCAAATTGCTTTTATTGGCCGTTCGAATGTGGGCAAGTCGAGTATAATAAACTCTCTAACTGGTCAGAGAGATTTAGCGCGTAGTAGTTCGTTTCCGGGGCGTACCCAAGAGATAAATATTTTTTTAGTAAATAATAAATATTATTTTGTCGATTTACCTGGGTATGGTTTTGCGAAAGCGTCACAAGAAGACCGCGAGCGATTGCGAAAGCTCGTACGCTGGTATCTATTTGATTCTCATTATATTCAAAAAAAAGTAGTGCTTATTATTGATGCAAATGTCGGCCTTACTGATACCGATACCGAAACACTCGATGCGCTTGAAGAACACAAAAAAGAAATCGTCGTAGTTGCAAATAAGATTGATAAAATTAGAAAGTCAGAACAAGCGCGGCAACTTAAGTTTATTCAGAGCGCAGTCGGGTATCATAAAGTTATTCCGTATTCTGTGGAGAGTAGAATTGGTGTAGAAGATCTTATAGCTGAGCTTTTTTCTGACGGGTAGAGGAGTATACTAGTAGTATGAAGAGTCTTATTATAATAATTTTATCGCTGGCGGTTATTGTCCTTGGGAGTAAAGTTGTTCTTGAAAATGCTTCAACATCTACACCTACTGAAATAAAAGTAATTGAAAATAATACTTGGAAAGTTTGGCAGGACTCAACTTTTACAAAAGCGACAGGCGTGTACACTACCTATCAATTAAAATATCCACGCGATTTTGATGTGTATAGACTTGATCAGGCTCGTGGTGGGTTTTTAACACCATCGCCACGCGTGACGTTAGCATTTCCAGAAGACGCGTTTCAAACGCCAAAAACTAATTTTGCTGAAGCATATGCTGCGGTGAGTGTTTCGGGTGACGCAAAAATAGTGAACTCTTGCTTTAAGGCGTCTGATCTGGAAGCATCGGGACTTACGAATGTAAAAACTATTAATGGTATCGAGTTTAAAACCGGGAATTTGAGTGAAGCGGCAGCTGGCAATATTTATAAGTCGCGCTTGTATCGTACGATTTATAAGGATTTGTGTTATGAGATTGTACTCACCGTACACACCGGTAATATTTACAACTACCCCGCAGGTGAGGTTGTCGAGTTTGATAATGAAAAAGCATTTTCTGTACTTGAGGAAATTTTAAATACGTTCTCAGTCACAACTGATACCAAGCCAACATTGTAAAGTAAAAAATATGAAACTTTCTAAAAACCATCCTTTTTGTTAGGAGGATTTATTTGATATACTGAGTATGTGCAAGATACATTTGTAAAAATAAAAAATGCTGAGTCACTTGCCACGAGCGATTTGCGTCGATCCGCGCTTTTGATTGCAGAATCAGGCCTCCGGGCTATTGATACAAAAACGGCGGTCAAAAAAGCGGTTTCGATTCAGGGGGATCATTTGTGCATTAATGAGTCGACTTGTTCAATTAAAGCAGTTAAAAGAATTTTTGTTGTCGGTGTCGGCAAATGCGCTACCGAGGCGGCTGAAGCGCTTGAGGATATGCTCGGCGATCGGCTTGCTGGAGGAATTGTTCTTGATGTAAAGCTTCTTGAAACTTGTACGCTCAAAAAGATCAAGTGTTTTAGCGGTACTCATCCGTTTCCTACTGATGCAAATGTTGCAATCACGCGGGAAATCGTAACATTACTTGATGGGCTCAAAGAAGATGATCTTGTGATTGTGATTGTTTCTGGTGGCGGTTCTACGCTTTTGTGTCTCCCAGCGCCCGAGGCAACATGCGTTGAGGAAAGTATGATCGTGCAAGAGCTTATGCGTGCGGGCGCGACAATTCATGAAATTAACACGGTACGCAAACACATGTCTCGCGCGCGCGGAGGTCACCTTGCTAGATATGCTCACCCGGCGCAGGTGATCTCGCTTATATTTTCTGATGTGCCTGGCAACACGATTGAGTTTGTAGCCTCGGGTCCTACGATGAAAGATACGACCACTGTCTCAGATGCGAATATGATTTTATCGAAGTACGATATTTTAGAAAAATGTGGTCTTTCGAACGCAACGCTTATTGAAACGCCAAAAGATGATATATATTTTCAAAATGTTATGAACATAATGATTGTTTCAAATGAGCTCGCGCTCGGTGCTATGGGAGAGACTGCAAAACAACTTGGTTTTATTTCCGATATACGGCCGCTCTACCTTAAGGATGAGGCTTGTGAAGTTGGCAAAAACATTATTCAAGAAATTCACCAAAGGGACTTTGGCGCATGTATTCTTGCTGGGGGTGAGACTACTGTTACTATTAAGGGCCCTGGGAAAGGTGGGCGCAATCAAGAGCTTGCCCTTTCAGCGCTACGTAGCATTGAGCCCAATGAAGTAGTTTTGACACTTGCATCCGACGGCCGCGATAATGGCGAGTACGCGGGTGTGATTATTGATTCTGTGGCGCATGATTTTGCCTTGAAAAATAATCTCGATATTGAAAAGTATCTTAGCGATAACAATGCGACATTGTTTTTTGAAAAAGGAGGAGGATTGATAGCGACTGGAAATACAGGGTCAAATGTATCAGACCTACTCGTTGTATTAAAAGGTAAACAGGCTAAAAAATAAAAAATATGGATGAATCAAAAAAGAATAAAAATATATTATGGATGGAAGAAATTGGCATTGATGATGTCGCGCAAGTCGGTGGCAAAAACGCTTCATTGGGAGAAATGATTCAAAATTTAACTCCAAAAGGAGTTCGAGTTCCTTCTGGCTTTGTGGTTACTGCAGCTGGGTATCGTATGTTTCTCGAAGCGGCGGGAGTAAAGAAATTTATTGCTGATACTCTCGAAGGTCTTGATACACGAGATATAAAAGATCTTGCTCGTCGTGCGAAGGCGATTCGCGGAGCGATAACAAAGGCAACAATGCCGACTAGTCTTATGGGAGAAATTTCAGAAGCATATGCTCAAATGGAAGAACGCTATGGAAAAAATATCGATGTCGCAGTGCGCTCAAGTGCGACGGCTGAAGATTTGCCGGGAGCAAGTTTTGCGGGTGAACACGAAACATACTTGGGTATTCGTGGTGTGCGTGATGTAACACGTGCGATTCAATTTGCGATGGCTTCGCTTTTTACCGATCGGGCGATTTCTTATCGCGTTGACAAGGGATTTGATCATTTTTCGGTAGCGCTTTCTGTCGGGGTTCAGCGTATGGTGCGCTCTGATATGGGAGCATCAGGCGTAATGTTTACTCTCGATACAGAATCGGGTTTCCGCGATGTAGTATTAATTAATGCCACATTGGGGTTGGGTGAGTTGATTGTTCAAGGAGCGGTTACGCCAGATGAATTTTTAGTATTCAAGGGCACAATAGATAAGACGCCCAAACCAATTATTGATAAAGTTTTGGGTGTTAAGCAAAAAAAAATGATTTATGCTACGGGCGCGGGCGCTGGAATTAAAAAAACAAAAGTTATTTCTACGACGCAAAAAGAGCAAAATTCTTTTACGCTTAATGACGAAGAGATTATGGAACTTTCGCGGTGGGGCGTGCTTATAGAAGATCATTATACAAAACATGCGGGTCGGTGGACTCCTATGGATACTGAATGGGCGCGCGATGGTAAGACGGGGGAGCTTTTTATTGTACAGGCAAGACCCGAGACGATACACGCAGAACGCGATTTTTCAAAAATAAAAGAATATATTCGAACTCAGGAAGGTGTGGAACTTGTGTGCGGTATTTCTGTGGGGAGTCAAATTGCTACAGGCAAGGTTCGTATTATTTTGGATCCAAAACATATTACACAATTTAAGAAGGGTGAAATTTTAGTGACCGATATGACCGATCCTGATTGGGAGCCGATTATGAAGATTGCGTCAGCAATTATCACGGATAAAGGCGGGCGTACTTCGCATGCGGCAATTGTGAGTCGTGAGTTAGGGGTACCCGCAATTGTAGGAGCGGGCAATGCAACGCGTAAATTGAAGACGGGGATGACGGTTACAGTTGATACGACTGGTAGCGAGGGCCTTGTGTATGAAGGTATATTAAAATTTAAAACGGTTGAGCACGATATAAAAACTTTACCAAAATCAAAAACAAAAGTAATGGTAAATGTCGCAACGCCAGATATTGCGTTTGAAAAATCACTTTTACCGGTTACTGGCGTGGGGCTTGCGCGTGAAGAGTTTATTATCGCCTCGCGTATTGGTATTCATCCAATGGCACTTATTAATTACAAGACAATACCAAGCGTTCTGAAGAAAAAAATCGATACGCGAACTCGTGCATGGCCCGACAAGGTGGAATATTATGTCGATAATTTAGCCTACGGCATTGGAAAAATTGGTGCCGCGTTTTATCCGCGTCCAGTTATTGTTAGGTTCTCCGATTTTAAAACAAACGAGTATCGTTCACTGCTGGGAGGAGATTTATTTGAGCCCGAGGAAGAAAATCCAATGATTGGTTGGCGAGGCGCATCACGGTACTATGATCCAAAATTTGAAAAAGCGTTTCGACTTGAGTGTCGAGCGATTCGCAAGGTTCGTGACGATATGAGTCTCGATAATATCATACCTATGATCCCATTTTGTCGAACGACCGAGGAAGCGCGGCGCATACTTACAATTATGGCTGGTGAAGGGCTAGTTTCAGCATGGAGCGCGAAACAGGAAAATCTTAGTGGGATTAAAACAGTGCCAGTCTATGTTATGTGTGAGATCCCATCCAACGTACTTTTGGCTGACGATTTTCTGGATATTTTTGATGGGATGTCGATTGGTTCCAATGATCTTACACAGCTTACGCTTGGGCTTGATCGTGATTCGGGCATTGTGAGTCATATCTCAAACGAAAATGACGCTGCAGTAAAAAGTTTAATTGCGACAATTGTTAAGAAATGTCGTGAACGCGGCAAATACATTGGTATTTGCGGTCAAGGGCCGTCGGATTTGCCTGACTTTGCGGAATTTCTTATTGAACAGGGCATTGAGAGTGTCTCACTGAATCCTGATACGGTTATTAAAACAATGATATTAATCGCAGATAAGGAAAATAAAAAAGATAATAAATAACATTTTATGAAAATAGTATTTTTTGGAACAAAATTGTGGGAAGAGGAATATCTTCGTAAAAAAATTCAAGAGCAAAATATTGCTCTCGATGCAATCTTTGAAAAAAGTATTTTATCAAAAGAGCATATGCCGAGTGATGTAAATTTTGAAATCGCTTGTGTCTTCGTTGATTCTAGTGTGAGCCGAGATGTTATTACGGCATTGCCAAATTTAAAATTTATTCCAACTCGTTCAACGGGTTACGATCATATTGATCTTGCTGCGGCCTCTGAGCGTAGTATCGTGGTATCGACTGTTCCGTCGTACGGCGAGAATACTGTCGCAGAGCAAGCATTTGGACTTTTGCTTTCGATCTCGCGAAAAATTTATCAGGGGTATGATCAAATTCGCGAAACAGGGAGTTTTAGTTTTGAGGCGTTACAGGGCTTTGATTTAAAAGGTAAAACGATTGGAGTGGTTGGTACGGGTCGTATCGGATGGCATAGCATTAAGATTGCAAAAGGCTTTGATATGAATGTAATTGCATATGATCCGCACCCAAATGAAAAACTTGCCACAGATCTTGGTTTTGTATATAAGTCGTTCGAAGATGTGTTGCGTGAAAGTGATGTAGTGACGCTCCATGTGCCGTATATGAAAGAAACACACCATCTCATCAATACACAGACGCTTGGATTGATGAAGAAGTCGGCAGTTATTATTAATACTAGTCGTGGGCCGGTTATTGATACTGAAGCGTTAGTGCTAGCACTCAAAGCAGGTCAACTTGGTGGCGCAGGACTTGACGTACTTGAAGAAGAGGGCGTTATTAAGGATGAGCTTGATTTTATTGCGCACGGCCATCCAGAAGAACATAACCTAAAAACAATTTTGGCAAATCATATATTGTTTGATATGCCGAATGTAATTATTACTCCTCACAATGCGTTTAATACGCGGGAAGCGCTCGAAAGAATTTTAGATACAACGGTAGAAAATATAAAAGCATATCTCGCGGGGGCTCCGATAAATCTTGCGAAATAAATTCTAGAATTTAAAAGGCTGCTTACCAGCAAATGTCGCTTGTGAGCCAAGCGCTTCCTCGATTCGCAATAATTGATTGTATTTTGCCATTCGTTCGCTCCGGCTCATTGAGCCAGTTTTGATTTGGAGGGCGTTTGAGCCGACTGCTAAATCGGCGATAGAAGTATCTTCGGTTTCACCCGATCGATTGGAAATGATCACACCAAGGCCGGCTTTTTGAGCGGTTTTAATAGCGTTGATTGTTTCAGATACAGTGCCGATCTGGTTGAGTTTGATGAGAATTGCTGTCGCTGCTTTTACTTCAATACCTTTTTTTAGACGTTCTGTGTTTGTCGCAAATAAGTCATCGCCGACCAATTGAACGCGAGAGCCAAGCATTTGAGTAAGCTTTGAGTGCCCCTCCCACGCATCTTCGGCAAGGCCGTCTTCAATCGATATGAGTGGATATTTTTTTGCCCACATCGCATAGAGTGCGATAAGCTCATCTTCTGAAAGTTTTCTATTTTCTGATTTGAGCGTATAGGTATTGTTTTCAAAAAATTCACTCGAAGCTGAATCTATCGCGATATATATGTCTTTGCCTGGGATAAAGTTTGCCGCTGTAATTGCTTCCATAATTAAATCCATAGCCATTTCGTTTGACGCGAGATGAGGGGCGAAGCCGCCTTCGTCGCCGACGGTTGTCGGGTCACCTCTTCGTGCGAGGAGTTTTTTGAGGGCATGGAAGACTTTTGTCGCAGAATGGATTGCGTCGCGATACGTTGGTGCACCAGCAGGTACGATCATAAATTCTTGGAAATCTGTTGAGTTTGAGGCGTGTCGTCCTCCGTTGAGAATGTTAATGAATGGCGTTGGGAGCGTGTGAGGGTTTTCCACTCCAGATTCTTTCGCAAAATATTGCCAAAGAGGGATTGATGTATTTTCTGCTGATGCATGTGCGAATGCAAGCGATACGCCCAAAATTGCATTCGCGCCAAGTCGGTTTTTTGTAGGGGTTCCGTCAAGTTCAATGAGTGTCGCATCAAGAGTGTGTTGATCAAAATCTTTACCTGCGACGACATTTTTGATGTCGTTTTTTATATTTTTGATTGCGTTTAGTACTCCTTTTCCTGCGAATCGGTCGGGATCATTATCGCGTAGTTCTTGCGCCTCGTGCGCGCCTGTCGAGGCGCCCGCAGGGACTGAAGCGCGACCCACAGCTCCAGAATCAAGTGTAAGGTCGACTTCTATAGTCGGCTCACCTCGCGAGTCAAGAATTTCTCGAGCAATAATATTTTGAATTTTTGGCATAGAGTAAGTTGTTACTTAGCCATTTTACCGAAGGCGATGTATGTTTGCAAAGCATTGGTATTGACGCGAGTTTTGTGGGTGCGATAATGAGGATATGAGTAAAATTTCTATGAAAAAGTATAGGATAGGTTTTTTAGCACTTGTACTTGGGGTTGCTTCGGTTGCGTCTGCGCAATCTATGATGAATTCTGCCGCCCCTTCTCAAGACAATCATGCAAAGGAGGAAGAAGCTAAGGGAAAAGAGCTTCTTGGCAAGCTTCAGGCAAATCAAATCAAGTGTGCCGATTTAAGTGATGATAATTTTGACTCGATAGGGGAGTATTTTATGGGGCTTATGCATGGTGATTCGCATGATGCTATGAATGCTCGAATAACTCAAATGATGGGAGAAGAAGGTGAAGTGCAAATGCATGTTGCCATGGGTAAGCGTATGTCAGGGTGTGATCCGTTGGCGGCGTACCCTATGGGTGACAATAATATGATGCCAATGATGGGTGGGCAGCAAAACATGGGTGCGGATAATAATTTCTATGGTCGTATGATGAGTGGTAGATATATGCAGTCTGATGGAATTGAATTTCTATCAATGATTGTTTGGTGGGGTGTCCTTATTGTTATGATGGTAATGCTTTATCGATTGGTCTCAGGACACCGTAGTGCTGTTCGTGGGCATTCAAGTCCCATGGAAGTCTTAAAAGAGCGATATGCGAAAGGTGAGATCGATAAAGAAGAATTTCACGACAAAAAGAAAGATTTAGTATAATTTTCGTATGTTAAAAAATCCTCTTGTTTGGGTATTGATAGTAGTCTTGGGGCTCGGTGTAGCGGGTTATATGCTTTCTTCTGGAGCGTTGAATCCTGATACGAAATTATATGTCGCCATTGAGGGCGAGGGAAAAATCGCGGTTATTGATACTGCGAAAAATAAAGTACTACGAAATATTGATCTTTCAAAAGATCATGATGGAGGTAAACTTGCGTATGCGCCTCACAATGTGCAGGTAGCTCCTGACGGAAAATCAGTTTGGGTAACTGCAAATGCAGGGTCGCATATGGAGCATTCGTCTATAGTACCTGTGGCACATGCACATGGTGAAGCTGGCTCAGGTCCAGATGAAGTCATAGTTATAAATACAAAAAATGATCGTATAGAATCGCGCATTCAGATTGGGATGGGAGTACACCTTGCTCATGTGGTATTAACTCCAGACAGTAAGACTGCCTATGTTACTGCTCAAAAGGAGGGAGTAGTATATAAGATTAACGCGGAATCGTATGCGATTGAGAAAAAGATAACGGCACCTCCCGGGAGCGAACCTCATGGCTTAAGAATATCGTCTGATGGCCAAAGTGCTTATATTGCTATGCTCGCGGGTAAAAGTTTAGGAATTCTTGATTTGTCGCGCGCCGAACTCGCACAAGTTCCATTGTCGGGGCAGGCGGTACAGGCAGGCGTTACTCCAGATGGGAAGTACGCATTCGCATCGATATACGATAAAAAAACTCTTGCTGTATATGATATCGCAACAAAAAAGGTGCGGGAGATAAAACTCCCAGAGTCTTCAAAAGGTCCGATTCAAATGTATCCAACTCCTGATTCTCAATTTGTTTATATCGCAGATCAAGGATTTTATTTTGAACAACCCGAAGGTACGATGGTGTATAAGATCGATCTTAAAGAAGGAAAAGTTACTGCTGAAATAAAAGCTGGTCGGGCACCACACGGAGTAGTTGTATCAAAGGATGGTAAATTTGTTTATATTACAAATCTTGTCGATGGTTCAGTATCTGTCATTGATACCGCTCAAGACAAAGAAGTAGGGACGATTTTGGTAGGTAAAGAGCCAAATGGTGTAAGCGTATGGTCTAAGACACAAGGAGGTACTTTATGAGTACAGATTTTTTACCACATTACTATGGCAATATCGTGCGACGATTATTCATTGCAGGAGGAGTGATTATGCTTGCGACAATTCCGTCATTTAAAACTCTCTTGCCAGTACCGTCGTTTGTTTCCGTGTTTGCGATTCTGTTAGTCGGTTTAGCGGCTGGGATTACAAATCCTATGCAAAAATGGGCTATGGCGCTCAATAGCATTATCGCATCTATATTATTTTTTGTTTTCGAATATCGCGCTATAACAAAATATGATGATGTGAGTGATACGTTGTTTTTGATTACGGAGGTGCTTGCTGTCATTTTTTTCTTCGCAGTATACTATAGTACAAAAACAGTTCGAGCATTGTATCTCAAAGAAAAATCGGCCTAGCTTTCGCCAGGCCGATGTGCTTCAAGCCGTTGCAGGCTCTCTTTGAAGGTGCGCTTGGATTTCGATGAAGAGATCATCGTGCTCACGTTGGATGGGGATGCGTTTTGGGTTTGGGATTGGTCCTGGGGAAGATTTGCCGGAGACGAATTTTGGCATGCTGTCGAGCTTGCTACGCAACGCTAGAAGTTGCGCTTGTTTTCCTTCGGCGGATTCCAATGAGGCCTCCTTAGTGGTTGTGGCTGAAGATGAGTGAGAGATCGGAAGAGCACACGTCTG
>CAYIZO010000012.1:0-11068 GCA_964368005.1 uncultured Candidatus Saccharibacteria bacterium | reverse complement strand
GATCTGAATCTAATTTTCAATTTACAATTTTGGCCCTTTAAACCTGATCTGTGAAATATTAATTGTTGGGAGTTGTTGTTGAATTCCTTCTTTAATATTTTTTTCAGAGAGATGGATTTTTTGTTTTAATATATTTGAAGCAGTAAATATTGTCATAACCCCATCATAATACTCTACGGCATACTCAGCACTTGTTGATGGAATTAACTGTCTTAACACGTTCTCAACACTTTGTGTATTTTGCTTTTTTTTAAGTGTATGATGTCTATCAATTCTATCAAATGCTTTTGGTAAAAATGAGCTTATTCTAGAAAAACCCATTTTATATACCCCCTTTCATTGGCATAACAACATACAGAGATTCTTCTTTTTTAACTGGACGAATAAGTAGTGGTTGTGATTCATTATTAAACCCAAAGAAAAGAATATCGTCTGAATACGCGTCAATCCCCTCTAATAAATAGTGGTAATTAAAAACAATAGATAGTTTATCTCCTTGGACTTCTGCTTTCATAGTTGCTTTATATTCGCCAACATCTCGATTATTACTCTCTATAATACAATCTCCAGTTTCTGGTGAAAATGTTAAATTTACAGCCTGAAGTTTATTTGAAAATATACTAGCTCTTTTAATGTGGCTTGCTAACATTGATCGTGAGATAGTAACTTGTGTTATAAATTTTTTGGGGATAATTTGTTGATAATCTGGGAAATTACCTTCAGTGAGTCTTGAATAAAGATTCGTATCATTATAACGAATACATAATTCCCCTTTTCCTATAAAGAATATGACTTCTTCCCCCTCGCCATATTCAAGTAACTTTATAATCTCCTCACAAGTACGTAAAGGAAGTAAAAATGATTCTCGTGCTATTTTTGGTGAAAATGCTGTCGGTTTAATACGTTCTTCTGATAACCTAAAACTGTCTGTTGAAGCAATAATAAGTATATCTTTATCTAGCACAAAATACATACTCGCAAGCTCTGGCTTAATATTACTCTTTGATACAGATATTAAATTTCTTGAAATTACTTGTATAATATCTTGTTTTTTAACACTTAATTTATATAAATCTTTAATTTGTGGAAAAGGTGGAAAATCATCTTGTGAATAACCTTTTAATACTGTTTTTTGAGTTTGGGTATGAATTATTAAATCTGTATCTTTTGATTCAAGAATAATTTTTTCATCTCTAGGAATTGTTGATATATATGAAGATAATATACGTGCTGGAATTGCTACTTTACCATTATCTTGGATAGTACTTCTAATATTAGTTTCAATACCAACTTCTAAGTTTGTGCCGGTAATTCTTAATGACCCAGATTCCGTACTAATAAGAAAAGAACTTAAAATTGGTAGAGTTAAATCTTTACCAGTGCTTCTTTCTACTAAATTTAAAGCTTTTTTAAAATTATCGGATACAACACTACATTTCATATTACTAACTTATGCACACTAGTAATAATGTAATTATTTTTTTATATTTTATTTTTTTATATTTATTATGCATTGGATAAGTGTATAAAGTAAGTTGATGGGTATAAAGTAATAGATTTTTTATAAGTAGTATAAGAATAGTATGTGGATAGTGGGGGGATAGAATTGTAGTAAAAAATGATTTTTATTATATTTAAGAGTTTTCATATAATTTTGCACGGATAAGTTTCAGTTCTTCCACAAGTTTTGAGTTTTGTTTTAACTCTTTAGAAATTTTTTCATATGCGTGGAGGGCTGTTGTGTGATCACGTCCACCTAATTTTTGTCCAATAAATGGATATGAGCCGTGATAGTCTTCTCTAAGTAGATACATAGCAATTTGACGAGGTTTCACTATCTCCCGTCGGCGAGAACGCTCAAAAAGACCAGCTTCTCCAAGATCATAAAACTCAGATACTGTGCGAATAATTTGAGTTGGAGCAATAATTTTTTTACCACGAGCACTTATTTGTTCAAGAGCAGACTTAGCTTCCTCAAGAGTTATAGGTCTTCCTTTTAATTTTGAACGAGCAATAACAAGATTAAGTGCTCCTTCAAGCTCGCGAATATTTTTTTGTATAATAGAGGCAATATATTCAAGTATTTCTGCTGGGGGTTCGTATTCTTTGTTAGCCACTTTAAGCTTTAAAATTGCTAGTCTCGCTTCAAATTCTGGTTCACTGATATCTGCGGTCAGACCAGCTTCAAAACGCGATTTTAAGCGCTCTTTAAGAGGGATTGCTTGAGGAGGCTTATCAGATGAAAAAACTATTTGTTTACCGCGCTCGTATAATGAATTAAATGTATGAAAAAACTCCTCCTCACTCTTTTCTTTACCTGCTATAAATTGGACATCATCGATAACTAATAGGTCAACATTACGATATTTTTCTTTAAAAGCATTTAGAGGTTCTCTATTTTGAATTATAGAAATAAGCTCATTTACAAATCGTTCAGATGTTAAATAAAGGACCTTATACTCGGGATGATCTTTTTTAACTTGATTCCCTATTGCGTGTAGGAGATGTGTTTTACCAAGTCCAACACCACCGTACACAAAAAATGGATTATAGAGAGTCCCTAAGTTTTTTGTGATAGAGAGGGCAGCTGCATGGGCAAATTCATTAAAAGATCCTATAACAAACGATTCAAATGTAAATTTTGGGTTTAAATTAGTCTCTCTGTCGACTGAAAACTCTTTAAATTCAAGCTGTTCAGATGCCTGTTCGTTTTGGATTGGTTTTTTCTTTTGGCTAGATTCTGCAATAGTGGTGCTTGATTGTATTGTGTAGGCTGCATTACGTATTTCGGGAGAATTTGATCTGAGAGATTTGATTATTTGTTTATGAAATTTTTTCTCAAGCCATTCTTTTGCAAAAGCATTAGGTACAGATATCGTTGCAACCCCCTCATCTATACCAGCAATAGCAGTATGTTTGAACCATGTGGCAAAATTAGCACGAGAAACTTCAAATTCGATTTCACCAAGTACTGATTGCCATAACTCTTCCTGATTCATATAGATAAACTATACGAGTTAATAATTATTTTCCAATATTGAAAAATCACTCTCAATATGTTCTAATTGTTTACAACCTGTGTACGAACTGTGTATACTGGAAAAGTTAAAGAATAGGTATACTATTATCATCATGTCGGTAACATACCAACCAAAAAAGAAAAAAAGAAAGAAAACGCACGGTTTTTTGAAGCGAAAGAGCACGTCAACAGGGCGTAATGTTGTTTTGCGTAGACGAAGAAAGGGCCGAGCGCGACTTACGGTGAAATAAAGCCATGATTGGCCGCGTTGCTGCCCCTAAAGAGCTCCCAACCGTCGAATTTATCTTAAAGAGAGGGAAACGGTACGAGAATCCTCTATTTACCGTATGGAAGTTAGATAAGAAAAAGACTCCTTTTAGATCATTTGTTATATGCTCTCGCAAAGTTGATAAGAGAGCAACGCAAAGGAATCTTCTAAAGCGTCGCATTCGAGAGATCTTGCGCAAAGACTTTGCTAAAGCCTATCGGACAAGTGATATAGCTGTCCGTATCAAGCCTACAGGAGGTAATAAGAAATCCGCAGAATTTAAAAAGGCTCTTATCCATGTCTTCAATCTTCCATAATATATTCTACTTACCCGTACTTAATACACTTGCGCTACTTGTGTATTTTTTGCCTGGGCACAGTTTTGGATTATCTATAATCCTGCTTACGATTATTGTAAATACGATTTTACTACCCCTAACTCACAAGGCAAAACATGCACAACGAAAGATGCAGGAATTACAGCCAAAACTAGAGCAAATAAAGCGACAGCATAAGGATAATCGTGAAGAACAAGCGCGTCGTCAGATGGATCTTTATAAAGAGCATGGAATAAACCCATTCACAAGCTTATTATTGCCGATTGTTCAAATACCGCTTTTTTTGGCACTTTTTAGTGTTTTGCAGCTAAAGGGAGATATTTTTGCTATTAACTTATATAGTTTTCTTCCTGTAATTGAAAGCCCAGGTAATATGTTTTTAGGCCTTATTGATCTCTCGAAGGCTGGCTTGGAGCTTCATCTCTCTCCTCAATTTATTTTCAATATTATTAGTTTGCCTAATGTGTTGTTGGCGTTTTTTGCTGCGATAACACAATTTACTCAACTCAGAATGATGCCACGACCTGTAATTGATGAGAAAAACAAGGAATCTTTTGGGGTTTTATTTCAGCAAAATTTAACATTTACTATGCCAGTCATTATATTTTTGATTGGATCTACATTGCCCGGAGCACTAGCGCTCTATTGGACAACGATGAGTATTTTTGGTATAGTCCACGAAGGAGTAGTGCGAAGGCGCGCGCAATCACTCACACAAAACCATGAACAGCGAGCAACCACAACAGAATAATAAAGCGCTCGAATGTGTAAGAGAATTTTTGAATCAAATGAAAATAGAGGCAAAGGTAGAAGAGGGCGTTATCGGCGATAGTGCCGCTTTTTGTATTCGGACCGATGATGCAGGTCTTTTAATTGGAGAAGATGGACAAAATTTATTTGCATTAAATTATTTACTTCGTAGAGTGCTAGAAAAGAAAACTCAGGATTCAGAAGTACAGTATATTATTGATGTGAATGATTACCAAAGGAGGCGTTTCGATGAGTTAAAAGATAAAGCGAGAATGGGGGCTCAGCGGGTGAGATATTTCAAAAAAGACATAACGATGGAACCGATGAGTGCATTTGAAAGAAGAATTGTTCATATGGCGCTTCAAGAGTATCCAGATATCGCAACGGAGTCAGTAGGTTCTGGTTTAGAACGTAAGGTAGTAATACGATTATCATCATTATAAAAAAATAAGCCCTCGGTGAGGGCTTATTTTTTTATATTTATATCAATCGGAGACTCCATAGAGTAGAGTCTTTTTTGTTAATAAAGAATATATAATTTTCATTTGGAGATGTGAATAAATTCGTTATATCAAAACCTCCGCCCTGCAAAAGTAGTTTCAGCTCTCCAGTTGATGCGTTAAGAGACCAAAGCTGATCTTGGAATTGTGTCTTTCCCTGCCACCAAGCGTCCGGGAGAGGATTAGGTCCAAGAGTGTTGGGTATAGCACAAAAAAGTGTTAGCTTTTCTTTTTTTGAAAAAACACATTTTTCGGGGAGTGTTTTAAAAGAAGTATCAATGGGTTTTTCGCTTGCAGTAAGAGACCGTATACTAAGTTTTAAGTTTTGTCCCTTATTTTGAGTACTCATTGCAAGGTAGTGAATTCCGTCAGGCGCCCAGATTATATCAAAACTCATCTCTCCAGACGCAATAACTTTTGGAGATCCTCCAGATATTGAGAGTGTCTCGAGAAGCGATGGGGCAAAAGCGGATGACTTTGTTTTTAATGCAAGAGTTGTTTTTGAGGGCCAATAAATTTCAAAATCTGGTATCTGGGTAGAGTGGATTGTTTTTGTATTTTTTCCATCAGGATTTGAAGTTGAGACTGAGTATTGTGATCCTGCTTTTACAAATGAGGCGAGTTTTTCTTCAGCTGGAGAGAATACGAAACTTAAAAGTTTATTTTCAAACTCCCCCGTTTGTATTGTCGATGTTCCAGTGAGGTGGAGCCAAAAATTACTCACATCCGAAGAGTTTATAGAAGTAATTGCTGCATATGTTTTACTTTGTGACCACTTGGCTTCAAAGATGTTTTTTATAGTTAGGTTTGAAAGTCGAGTTTCTCCGCCATTACCATCAAGTGTTGTTTCGAAAAGATTGCCCGTGCCACGTTTAAAAAACATAACTCGATTTCCATCTTTGTTTATTGTCGCACCAAGAGCCGGATCGGGAGAAAGCTGTACTAGTTTTTTCTTTTCATCTTCTGATGCCGGTTTGGCGAGAGTGATAGTGCCGGTAGGGGTTTTGATAATTCTATCGTTGTTTACTATATTATTGTCCCCAGGTAAGTCTCCTCCACCTCCTACGACTCCACCTGATGCTCCGCTACCCAATGGACTTTGACGAAACGCAAAAAAGAGCACGATTCCAGTAATAACAAGAAGTATGATTGCAACTATAAATAGTAATTTAATATTATTGTTCATAATTATACTGGGCTGGGCATGATTAATGGTCTTGGCAAAAGCCGGATTTACAAGTAAGCGGTGAAGTAAAGGTTGTAGAACATTGTTCGGTGTGAACGCATTCACTTCCAAGAGGTATTCCCGTACGCAGACACACTTTTTGACCAGAAGAAAAACCGCTCGGGAGTCCACAGAAGCCCGATGTACACTCTACATTATCGTTACATTGTGAATTGTTTGCCTTAGGTCCGCCGGTTGTGGCTCCACCTACGGTTGAGCTTATATCTATTGTTTCTATAGAGACAAGGTTTAGTTTTAAGAGTTCTGGGTTGATTGTTTGAAGAATGAGAACCGAAAATACCGCAAGAAGTAAGCCCCAAATTGCATTCGAAATGCGTTCACGGCCACTCTTCATTTGCTCTGGGTTTGCGCCACCAATTGTGTATTGGATTCCTCCAAGAACAAACATAATTAATGCAGAGAGAGCAGCGAACGACAGCATAAATGGGAATAAAAAGCTTATGTATTGCTGGAAGTCAGAAGCCGTATCAACGCCTGCTCCAGGAATGGGGGCAGAAAGTTCATACGAAAGAGCGAAGGCGATGTTTGGGAGTAATATCGATAAGATAGAAAAAAATTTAATCATTTTGATAGTATTGTTATTGGTAGTCCTGCAGTGCCTGTTTGTAGAATATTTTTAATATTTTTTAAAGTGACTGAAATGGTTTGTTTTCCTAAATTTCCTGGCTGAGTGATGAGTTGGAAGGTGCGGTCGTTTGTATTGCCTCCTGATACGGCCTGTTGGTTCACTTTCCATAAAAAAATTATATCTTCAAGTGCTTTTCGGGGAGTATAGAAAGGCTCAACTTCAAGCGTAATAGAGTCGCCAACATAGATTATTTTTGCTGAGAGATTGGTGCGATCAACGAGATCGAGGGGAGTTTTTTCATAAAATAGAATCTCCGAAGGCGTAGCTTCTATTGGAATGTTTTGTTTTATCAAAAAAACATTTTCGTCATCTTTTATTTCGACCCCAACCTTATACGATACGTTTTGAATAGAAGAAAGAGTCATCGTATAAGAATTTTTTCCACGTCCTGAGCCGGCTCCCACGGGCACTCTTCTATCATCGATAATCCAAGTATACGTTAAATCATTTGAGTTGAGTGTGTTTTTCCCAGTTATAAATTCAGGAATTGCAACAATGGTGACTGACATGCCTGATGTAATTAAGCTTTTACCGCGGTACCAATGGGGAGTGTAAGTATCGGCGTACCAAGTAAAGTGAATTTTTCCAGGGTATACTGTTTTTTTTGCTACATATGTCTGGCCATCAACAGAAGTGATTGATAATTGAAGTGTATCTGGTTTCCCGTCTTTCCCAAGTATAAATGCGTATGATGTTTCTCCCCTACCGCTTAAAACTTTAGCGCCGTTGTGAGTCCAGGTAATCGTTGCCCCTTCGAGATCTACGGATGACGATTTTGCTAAAGCTTTAATTTCTGAGCCGATTGAGAGATTGGAAGTTTCAATAGAAATTTGAACATTTGAAGTTATTTGAGCATTTGAGTCCGCGAAAAAAAATAGAAAAAAAGGTACAAAGCCTAATAATATGAAGTACTTAGTCCTCATACTGGGAGTTGTTTTTTTAATATTTTTTCTGCTCGTTCCTGTATCATAAAAGAAATTATAAATGCTGATGAAGATAGAGCTAGAGACCATCCACTGCGTTTTATTATACCAAAATTAAGATGACCTTTACACGCAATCCACAGGAGGGCAATAAGTTTTCCAAATAACAAGAGAAATAAAGCCAAAATCCAACCAATAAATGGTACAGGTCCTATCACGTATGCGGGAATGTCGAAAATTAAAGCGAGAAACGTAGCAAGTAGGCCAGCTTCCATTAATGAGATTTCTTTTGTTCTATTTTGTTGAGTCCCAGTACTTCCTGTTTGTTCAGATGCTCGCGCACTATTTTGTCTTTGGCGGAGTTGTTGTGCTCGAGAGTATTCTATTGCTTCAGTCATATATATTTAAACTTGACTTCCTGTTGTAGCGAAGTCATCTTTAGCCTTTTTTATTGCGAGAAGCTCAGCAGGATCAGAGGTTATGATTTGGTGTTCAGTGTACGAAGCCTGGATTTTAATTGCTATATGTTTGAGGCCCGCAAAGAATATTCCTTCGCCAACATCAGATTCAAGAAGAAGAAATTTTTCTTCCTCGGTGAGGTTAAATACTTCTTGTACTGCATTAATTGACGCAGGAGATTGCTTAAGGAGTACTTGGATGGAGGAGTTAGTGACAATGGGTTTGCCGTAAGGTGAGCTCATAAAGTCAGCGACATCTTGTGTGATGGTTGCAAGCCCTAAATAGTATTTTCTCGCACGCTTTGCGATACCGTAAAGGAATGATGCACCATCTTGTGATTTCATGATAATCCATGCCTCATCAACTACAAGGAGTCTGCGTTTGAGTGTGCGACGCACAGCACTCCAAATATAGTTAATAATGAGATACATAGCGACGGGGCGAAGTTCTTCTTCCATATCTCGAATGGAAAATACCGCAAGACGTACATTAATGTTTACATTCGTCTGTTGGTTGATAAACCCCGCCCAAGTACCCTCGGTATATTTTTTAATTCGTGTGGCAAGCGATTCCCCACCTTCCATATTTGCAAGTACGAGTGCAAGGTCGGAGAGTATGGGGGAAGAAACTTGAGATAGATCTGCATCTGGAGTGATATCCTTTGAGTTGTATGTTTCTGTAATTGCTCTATCGAGTACAGAGTCCTCTTCAGGAGTGAGTCCCCCAAGCATTAGGCGAAAAAGTCCCACAAGACCAATAATGTGAGAGCGAAGTACGTCAGAAGAAGATTCGTCTTCGTGAGGTACGGGGACATCAAAAGGGTTTATGTGGTGTTTTGATGTAAGAGAGATACTAAAGTAGCGACCTCCAACTGATTCAGCAAGGTACTCATATTCTCGTTCCGGGTCAATAACAATAACATCAACATCAAACATAAGCGAACGAAGAATCTCAAGTTTGGTAGTATATGATTTTCCAGAACCAGATTTTGCAAAAATTATTGAATTATAATTTTCCATTCCAAATCGATCAAAGAGTACGAGTGAGTTATTGTGTCGATTAATTCCATACAAAATTCCCTTGTTTGAAGTTAGATCAAATGAAACAAATGGAAACGCTGAGGATGCGGGTGAGGAGTTGAAGTAGTTATGAATCTCTATAAGATCAGTTCCGAGAGGGAAAACTGACATAATTCCTTCTTTTTGCTGGAAGAGGGCTGGTTTTGTGTATACAAGTCGTGCTTCAAGCATTGATTTAATTTCGGCTTCATTGCGATTGAGTTCTTCTATAGAATCAGCATAAAGAGTCAGGTAGATGGCGAATGAAAAAAGCTTTTCTTGGGCTTGAGATAATTTATCGCGGAGGGATTCGAGATCTTGGTATGCAGTATCAAGCATAGGGTCTCGTACAAGCCCCTTCGATTCTCGGTCGTTAATTTGCGATTGAACTTCAGCAACTTTTTTGAGAAGCTTTTTCAGCATAGATCCCGTGTCTACAGGGTGAAAAAACATTGAAATATCAAATATTTTATCGTGATTTACGATTCCAGAAAACCAATTTGTAGAAAGAAATCGTGGATATGCAAATATAAATATAGTCCGAGCAAATTTTTCGCCGATCTGTACGTAGTTTGGATTGATTGCAAATACTGCCGGCGCTATAGCTTCTCGTAGGCTTTGAATACCGGATTGATATATATCTTGAGGAAAGACTGGCAAGATATCGACATCTTGCGATTCGTTTTGTTTTCCTCCAAACATTCCAAAGAAAGCCATATTATTTCATTTCTCCAAATTGCGGAGCCTTCCCTTTTCCAGATTCCTCAGGGTTAAATAGAGTAAAGTATAATTCAACTAGTTCTTCAGTGTTAAGAGGCACAGCGCGTACTCCTGTGCGAATGAGGCCCTGAACTACCGTATCAACGCGTTGCCAAAGTTGAGTTTTGTATTCCTCAAATTCTGCGGGTTCAATAAGAGCTTCGCCAGGCTTCTTCTTTGAGAAGATAGAGCTAAATATTCCACTCACACCATTTTTTTGAGATGAACCCAGTATTTTTATTGGGGTAAATGGTACGACAATATAAAAAGTTTTTGAAACAATATTTGCTGTCTCTACAAATTCTTTAACGAAAGTAATATATTCGGAGATTTGAATTCGTAACAGTTCATTCGTTTCAACTTTTTGGCGGTCTCGCAGTGTGTCGAGGTAAGGTTCGATATTGAGTTTTCGTGACTGCACTGATATTTGTACTGAAAAGTCGAGTGAGTTAAGAAAATTTTGATATTGTGTGATTATTGCGTCCTGTTCGTCCGTTGATTTAAGTGCAAAATTTAGCGAAGATGCCATAAGTACTGCCCTGAGAGATCCATTTTGAAGGATAACAACTCCGTCACGAACTTCTTCAATAGGCACAATATCATAAGACGCCTTTGCTTGGCGTTTTGTTTGTGAACCGAGTTGTTGTTTTGGGGGCATTAGCGTTTAAATTTTGAGTTGATATCAAGTGACCAGGCAAGATCTTGTAGTTTTCTTTGTGAAAGTTTTGGAATAGCGGCTGAGGCAGAATTTTGGAGAATTTTTTGTGATTTTTTTGCATTCATTTCTTCTTTCTTCCATATATAAAGTCTTGGACCAAGAAAGTGATTAATTGCATTATTTATAACGAGATCAAATTCTTGTCCGTTTGGCTTCCATAATGCGAGAGATAAAGAAAAGCCGCCAACAGGAACAGCAGTAAGCCAAAAAAGAATCGCCGGAGGATGCAAAAGGTATGCAATAACAATAACACCTATTCCACCCAATATGTATATAAATTGCTTTACAGTAAATGGGCCGAATATTTTATCTTTTACATCAATAAACTGTGGGACCTGAAATTGTTGCATAAAAAATATTATTCAGTAGGTTCATGATATGGATCAATGCCAGTGTAAGAAG